>CAZKMN010000012.1:14291-19967 GCA_964553905.1 uncultured Oscillibacter sp. | reverse complement strand
GGTGGCCAAGGATTTTGGAATTCCCACCAAGGAAATTACCGAGATCCTGACGCAATATGCAGAGGCCCCTAAAAATCATATGCAGGTGTTGACCGATCACGAGCTTTCTTTGATCTTTGAGCATCTGACACAGCATCATCAGGTTTCCGGCATTCAGGTGATCTTTGCAGACACCTATCAGGAAAAGCCTGCGGCCCCCGCGCAGGAGGCAAAGCAGCCTGCCCGGCAGGCCGCTCCCGCCCAGCAGCAGACGGCACCGGCTCAGCAGACGACCCAGCAGGCAGCTCCCGCACGGCAGGCGCCCCAATCGGCTCCCGCACGGCAGGCGCGGCCCATGCAGTCCCGCCCCGGTCAGCAGGCGGCTCCCGCCCAGACGCTTCAAACCCCCACGACCCGCGTGCCTCAAAAGAAAGTGGTGGATACGCGCAAGGGCGGCGATGTGAACCTCGCCAAATACGATGAGCGGCTGGAGACGCTGGCTCCCGAGCGCGCCTCCAAGTTGCAGCAGCAGGGCGGCAAGGCCAAATTCCGTCCCAACACCAACCAGCGCCGCGGCGGAATGACCTTCTCCAACAAGCGCCGTCAGGATGAGCAGGAGCGGATGCGAAAGCTCCAGCTCGAAATTGCCAAAAAGACGCCGCTGAAGGTGCAGATTCCCGATGAGATCTCCGTGGGCGAGCTGGCAAGCCGCATGAAAAAGACCGGCGCTGAGGTAGTCAAGGTCCTGATGAAAAACGGCATCATGGCCTCCCTGCCCCAAATGATCGATTTTGATACCGCCGCTCTGGTGGCCATGGATTTGGGCTGCAAGGTGGAAAAGGAAGTCGTTGTCACCATTGAAGAGCGCCTGATCGACGATCGCGCCGACAAGGAAGAGGAACTGGTTCCCCGCGCTCCCGTGGTCGTGGTCATGGGCCACGTGGACCACGGCAAGACCTCTTTGCTGGATACCATCCGCAACGCCTCTGTTGCCTCCGGCGAGGCCGGCGGCATCACGCAGCACATCGGCGCCTATCAGGCGCAGGTGAATGGCAAGCCCATCACCTTCCTGGACACCCCGGGTCATGAGGCCTTTACCTCCATGCGTGCCCGTGGCGCCATGATTACCGATATTGCCATTTTGATGGTGGCGGCGGACGACGGCATCATGCCCCAGACCGTGGAATCCATCAACCATGCCAAGGCAGCCGGAATTCCCATCATCGTGGCTGTGAACAAGATCGATAAGGAAAGCGCGAACCCCGACCGGGTTCTTCAGCAGCTCACCGAATACGGTCTGGTTCCCGACGAATGGGGCGGCGATACCATCTGCTGCAAGATCTCTGCCAAGAAGAACATCGGCATTGACAACCTGCTGGAGATGGTCACGCTGACCGCCGAAATGGCAGAGCTGAAAGCCAACCCCAACCGTCCCGGACAGGGCACCGTGATCGAAGCCCGTCTGGACAAGGGCCGCGGCCCCGTGGCCACGCTCCTCGTGCAAAACGGCACGCTGAAATCCGGCGACATCATTCTTGCGGGCACCGCTGTGGGCCGCGTCCGCGTGATGACCGACTATAAGGGCAACCGCCTGAGTGAAGCCGGTCCCTCCGTCCCCGTGGAGATTGCAGGTCTCAGTGAAGCGCCCACCGCAGGCAGTCCCTTCTTTGCCGTTGCTGACGAGCGCATGGCCCGTGAGCTGGTGGAGCAGCGCAAGACCGAGGAACGGCTCAAGGCCGCAAGCGCTGTGCAAAAGGTTTCTCTGGAGAATCTGTTCGACCAGATTCAGGCCGGTGAGCGCAAGGAGCTTGCGCTGATCGTGAAGGCCGACGTGCAGGGCAGCGTGGAGGCCGTGAAGTCCTCTTTGGAAAAGCTCTCCAACGACGAAGTGAACGTCCGGGTCATCCACGGCGGCGTGGGCGCCATCAACGAATCCGACGTGATGCTGGCTGCCTCTTCCAACGCCATCATCGTGGGCTTCAACGTCCGTCCCGACGCCGCTGCCCGTGACGGCGCAGCCCGGCAGAACGTGGATATGCGGATGTACCGCGTCATCTACGACTGCATCGACGAAATCGAAGCCGCCATGAAGGGCATGCTGGCTCCCAAGTTCAAGGAAGTGGTGCTGGGCCACGCCGAGATCCGCCAGACCTACAAGGTCTCCGGCATCGGCACGGTGGCGGGCTGCTATGTGCAGGACGGCAAGATCGTCCGTGCCTGCTCGGTCCGCGTGGTCCGCGACGGCATTGTCATCCACGAGGGAAGCCTTGCCTCCTTGCAGCGGTTCAAGGACTCCGTTAAGGAAGTGGCTGAAAACTACGAGTGCGGCCTCACCGTGGAGCGGTTTAACGACCTCAAGGATGGCGACATCATCGAGGGCTTTACCATGGAGGAAATTCCGCAATAATGCACACAATAGTGGGCGGCGACAACGTCGCCGCCCATGTTGCTTTTCATTCCTTTGGTTTTATCTATTTTTTTCAAAAAGGGAGGGTTTCCCATGTCAAGCAATCGAATTGGACGCATCAACGAGGAAATTCAGCGGGAACTCAGCGAGCAGTTGCGGCGGTTGAAGGACCCCCGGGTGTCTCAGGTGGGAATGGTTTCCATCATCCGGGTGGACACCACCGGCGATTTGCGATACGCCCGCGTCTATATCAGCGTTTTGGACAAAGCTCAGGAAAAGGACGTGCTCAAGGGTCTGAAATCCGCCGCTGGCTTTTTGCGCCGGGAGCTGGGCCGCAGCCTGCAACTGCGCTACACGCCGGAGCTGCAATTTTTACCTGACGATTCCATTCAGCACGGCGCGCACATTTTGGAGATTTTGCGGCAGGTAGAGCGGGCGGACGAGGCTCGCGACGGCGACAAGCCGGAGGCGGACGAATGAGTGAGGCATTTACGCCGGAAGAGGCTGCAACCCTCCTGCGCTCGTGGGATCAGATTATGATTTTGACCCATGTGCGCCCGGATGGGGACACGGTGGGCTGCGCCGCGGCTCTTTGCGCCGCGCTGCGCGCCCTTGGCAAGACGGCCTGTCTGCTGCCCAACCCCGAGCTCACGGAGACGACCGCGCCCTACTTTGCGCCCTATGCCGCCGAGGAGGGTTTTGTCCCTCAGTTTGTAGTCTCCACCGACATTGCCACCGTGGGCCTGCTGCCCGAAAACGCCAAGTCCTACGCCCAGCGGATTGACCTTGCCATCGATCACCACCCCTCGTTTGAATTCTTCGGCAAGAAGAATTTGCTGCGCGCCGACGCGGCTGCCTGCGGCGAGCTCCTCTATGATCTCGTCTCCGCGCTGGGCCCCGTCACGCCGGAGATTGCCCTGCCGCTCTACGTGGCCGTCTCCACGGACACCGGCTGCTTTGCCTATGGAAACACCACCGCCAACACCCACGCCGTGGCAGCGAAGCTCATGGAAACCGACATCGACTACCACACGGTCAACAAGGTATTTTTCCGCACGAAAAGCCGCAAGCGGATGCAGTTGGAGGGGTCCATGATGAGCGCCTGCGAATTTTACGACGGCGATCGGGTGGCCATTCTCTCCGTTCCCCTGTCCCTGATGGCCCAGTTTCAAGCCTCCGAAAGCGACGCCGAGGATCTCAGCTCGCTGGGCGGCCAGATCGAAGGGGTGGACTGCGCCGTCACCATGCGGGAGCTGCGGCCGGACGTCTGGAAGCTCTCCTTACGCACCGGGGCCCGGGTGAATGCCACCCGCGTCTGTCAGCTTTTGGGCGGAGGCGGTCACGCCGCCGCCGCTGGCTGCACGATTGAGGCGAACTGGCTTGAGGCCAAGCGCCAGATTTTAAGCGCCATCTCCCAAATCGCAGGAACCTGACCGCCCGTGGCGCGGATTCAAACACATGCTCAGAAACGGAGATCACACCCATGCCAAGCGGAATCGTCATCATTGATAAACCGGCGGGCTGGACGTCTATGGACGTCTGCGCCAAGCTGCGGGGCATCCTGCGGGAAAAGCGGGTTGGACACAGCGGCACGCTGGACCCCATGGCCACCGGCGTTTTGCCGGTCTTTGTGGGGCAGGCCACCCGCGCCGTGGAATTTGCCGAGGGCAGCCGGAAGGAATACATCGCCGGGCTGCGATTGGGACTGACCACAAACACGCAGGACGTCACGGGAGAGACGCTGGAAGCCCGCCCCGTCACCGTCGCCCGCGAGGATGTGGAGCAGGCTCTCGCCGCCTTTCGCGGAGACATTCTTCAAATCCCCCCTATGTACTCCGCCATCAAAATCAACGGGCAAAAGCTCTATCATCTGGCCCGAAAGGGCCGTGAGGTGGAGCGCAAGCCCCGAAGCATCACGATCTACACGCTGGAGCTGATCCGTCAGGAAAGCGAGACGGACTTCCTTTTGCGCTGTGTTTGCTCCAAGGGCACCTATCTGCGTACCCTCTGCCACGATCTGGGACAGGCTTTGGGCTGCGGCGGGACCATGTTCTCCCTGCGCCGGACCTGCGCCGCCGGGTTTACGCTAAAGGACGCCGTCACCATTGAGGATGTTCAGGAAAAAGGCGCGGCGCTGCTGCTGCCCCCGGACACGCTCTTTCAGGATGCGCCTGTGCTCCTGCTCAAATCCCAGCGGGAGGAAAAGCGCGTCCGCTGCGGCAATATCCTTGAAAACGCAGACGTCCCCGACGGACTTTACCGCGTCTATGGACTGGATCACACCTTTTTATGTCTTTCCCGTGCCCAAAACGGCACGCTGACTTCCGTGAAAAACTTCTTTGGAGCGTAATTCCCATGAAAGAAAAAGTCATTGCCCTCGGTTTTTTTGACGGGGTCCATCTGGGCCACGCCGCCCTGTTGCGCCGCACCGCAGAGGAGGCGCAAGCAAGAGGCTGCACCCCCGCCGTGTTCACCTTTGACCGCCCGCCCAAGGAGGTCATCACCGGCATTCCCTGTCCGCTCATCAACTCGCCGGAGGACCGGCGGGATCTGGTTCGTCGTCTCTACGGAATTCAGGAGATCATCATGGTCCCCTTTGACCACGAGATGATGACCACCTCTTGGGAGGACTTCGTTGCGGAAATTCTGGTGAGGCGCTATCACGCCGTCCATCTGGTTGCAGGACACGACCACCATTTCGGCCATAAGAATCAAGGCTCGCCGGAGCTGCTGCAAGCCAAATGCGCCGAGCTGGGCCTTGGCTGCGACATCATCCCCGAGGTGGAGCTGGGCGGTATCACCGTCAGCTCTACGTACATCCGCCGTCTGGTGGAGCTGGGTCAGATTGACCGGGCCGCCCAGTTTTTGGGCCACCCCCACACGCTGACCGGAACGGTCCGCCACGGGCGCGGCGTGGGCACATCCCGCCTGTTCCCCACCGCCAATCTGGTGATTCCCCCCCACGTTCTGGTGCCCAGCCATGGGGTGTATGTCACGCGGGTCACCCTTGCCGACGGCAGCGTGTTTCCCGCCGTCACCAATGTGGGAACCCGCCCCACCATGAACAACGGCTCCGACGTCACCGTGGAAGCCTGCCTGCTGGATTTTGCGGGTGATCTCTACGGGGCTACCCTGCGCGTGGAATTTTTCAAGCACCTGCGTCAGGAGATTCGCTTCGACTCCGTCGATGCGCTCAAAGCCCAAATTGCCGCCGACGCAGACGCCACCAGAGCTTATTTTCAGGCATAAACAGACGACCTGCAACAAGCGGGAGAGAGACAACTTGTCTC
>CAZKMN010000012.1:7555-14281 GCA_964553905.1 uncultured Oscillibacter sp. | reverse complement strand
GCACTGCTTTTCACACCATTGCCGCCACCAGCCACACAAGGCCGATCCCCGCCGCCCCCATCATCGTATACACTGCCGGCGTCAGGTCCCGCCACGCTCTGCTGAATTTTCCGTGATCGCCGCCCACATAATTGCGCGCCACTCGGCGAGCCTCTTCCACCAGTTCCCGAGAGGTCACGCCCTCTCCTGCGGCGTCATTGCGTACAATAAAAATTGCCTGTTCAAAATATCGCTGATCTGGGGAATCCACCACGACGACCCGTCTGGAGATACCTTTCACCATCCGCTTCACGCTCCTAACCTACTTCGCTTGATGGTTCCATTTTGTCTCAGCGGGGGAAGATTTATACCGGACTTACACCTTTTTTACGTTGCCCGCTTCCGGCAGATACAAAACCTGAATTCCACAGTCGTCCTGCAAGCTCTCCCGGTGAATGCTCTCTTGCAAAATGAGCCCCGCAAGCGTCTGGGGATCGTCCCCGTTCCAGCCAGCCAGCAAATTTTGAAGCCATTCGTCCCGCCCCGGGTCCGCCACGCCATCGCTAATCATGACGGCAAAGCTACCCCGCTCCAGCGTGGCCCGGGTCACATCGGGAGCTGCCGGCGTTCCCCGCAGTCCCACTGGCAGCGTGCCGCCCGTGATGCGCCGCACAATTCCGCCCCGCTTGATATAACTGGGCGCCGCTCCAAATTTATAAAAAGCCGTTTCGCCCGTCTCCGTCCGGCAGGTCAGCAGATCCACCGTGGTGAAGCTGCCGCTCTCCGCTCCCCGCAGCGCCATGGCCGCGTTCAGCGTTTTCAGCGCCGATTCCGGCTCGATGCCCGCCTCCAGAAATTGCCGCACCAGCCGACAGGTCAGGGCGGATTCCTTGCGGGCCGCCTCGCCGCTTCCCATGCCGTCCGCCAGCAGCAGACACAAAAGTCCCCCGTCCGTCTCAAAGGACACCACTGTGTCCCCGCAAACCCGCTCGCCCTCCTTGGGCCGCAGCGCCGCGCCGATGCGGGCCGGAGCGGCCTTCGCCGAAACCTGAGCCGCCGTGCCGCCCAAGCCCGCAGCCGTGGCGGTCAAAAGATCGCTCAATTGGGCATACTGTCCACGAGCGCTGCGCCTCGTCTCCTCCAACTGGCGGCGATACTGCCGCCGCAGGAGATACGCCGAGAGCTCGCCGTTAATCGCAATCACAAGCTCCGGCAAATGGATGCAGCGATCTGCAAAATACGGCGGAAAATCCTTTGCCAGCGCCCGCCCACGCTCCAGCAAAAACGGCGTTGCATCGTTGAGCGCGTTGAACGTCCCCGTATATTCCCTCTGCCAGCAAAGCTCGCACAGCGCACAGCCCCGACACACCTTTTCCGCCGCCCGGTCAAAGACGATGGCGGGGTTTTCCTCGCTGGAAGCGATCGGCGCGCTGCGGCCCATGCTGTCATAGAGATCCCGCAGCACCGCCGCAGTCCGCGTGAGCTGGCCCTTGAGCCGCTCCAGACCGCTGTTTCCAGACGGCTCCGGGTCCCGCAGGACCCGCTTGCCCCCAAAGATCCGTCCCGGCAGCATCAAAAAAAGGCCTGTGGCAAATGCCGCTTCCAAGAGGAGCGGTTCCGCCAGCGCTCCGTCCGTCGGCAGCAGCGCCAGCAGCACCGCGCCGAGATACAGCCCCGCCGCGTAGATCCTCCGTCCGGTCCGGCTTCCAGCCACCAGACCGCCCAGACCATACACCGCGCCGCACAGCACGCCGCTGCCCGCGCAGAGATCCGCCGTCAGCCCGGCGCACAGTCCCGCTGCCGCGCCAGTGATGTCCCGGCGCTGGTAGGCGGTGTACAAAATCAGCAAATTGAGCAGCATCCGTCCCAAGGACAGCTCCAGCACCTTGACCTCAGCCAGCGCCAGCAGCAACGAAATTCCCATAGCCAGCAGCGCGTTGGGGTCCAATCGGCTCTCGCCCTCTTTCAGCAGCGGGCCATAGCACCAGCTCGAGGCCCCCACCAGCACCGCGGCAGCCGCCAGCGGCGTGATCTCCCTGACAGGCTCCAGCGATTCCAGCACATAGATTCCCCCGACAGCCAAAAATAATCCGGCCGCCATCAGCGGTGAAAAGAGCGGACGGGCGCTGAGGCGGCTGCCGCGAAAGGCGGTATTTGCCGTCAGAATCAGCACTGCCGCCGCCAAAAAGGGCAGCGCCTGTCCAAATTCCAGAAACACCGCCGCGCCTGTCAACGCGCCCAAAAATGCCGCCGCGCCGCCGCCCCCGCTGCCGCTCGCCGCCACGCAGCCCAGAGCAAAGGGCGCATAGCCACCCGGCGTACGGCTTGCCGTCAGCGCCGCCGCCAGGAAAAAGCGAATGCCCCAGGATAGCAGCCGCGCCGACTGCTCCCGCTCCAAAGAGATTTGACCGTGCTGCACAGCTTGTCCCTCCCACACTCAATAATTTCCATCATTTTACAGCAGCTTTGTGGAAAAACCAGTCGGGAAATGTGGAGCGTGAGAAATTTTTCCGCAGGGAAACGAGCAGGCTCTGTGGTAGACTTTTTTGCAAAAGCGTGCTATACTAAATTCCATTTTACAGCGAAAGGACGGTGTCCCATGCACATTGGACCCGTGGAACTTGCAACGCCTCTGGCGCTGGCGCCCATGGCCGGCGTCACGGACGCGGCGTTTCGCCAAATCTGCGCGCAGCAGGGCGCCGGCTATACCTGCACGGAGCTCATCTCCTCCAAGGCGCTTTGCTATCACGACAAAAAAACCCTCTCCCTGCTTCGCCAATTTCCCGGCGAGCACCCCGCCGCCGTTCAGATTTTCGGCAGCGACCCCGTGTGCATGGCGGAGGCCGCCCAGATCGCGCTGGAGCACACAGGAGCGGATTTTATCGATTTAAACATGGGCTGTCCCATGGGGAAGATCGTCAACAACGGCGACGGCGCCGCCCTCATGCGGGATGTGGAAAAAGCTGCCCAGATTGCCGAGGCCGTGGTCCATGCCGTGTCCGTGCCCGTGACGGCAAAATTCCGCCGGGGCTGGGACATGGGAAGCTGCAACTGCGTGGAATTTGCACAGGCGCTGGAACGCTCCGGCGTGTCTGCCGTAGCGGTCCACGGGCGCACCCGGGCACAGGTATACAGCGGACAGGCGGACTGGAACTGCATCCGCGCCGTGAAGGAGGCCGTCTCCATTCCCGTGTTCGCCAACGGCGACATCTGGTGCGCCGAGGACGTGCTGCGTATTTTACAGCACACGAAGGCAGACGGCGCCATGATCGGACGGGGCTGTTTTGGAAACCCGTGGATCTTTGCACAAGCCGCCGCCGCGCTGGCAGGACTGCCCATCCCGCCTCTGCCGCCGCTTTCCCAGCGGTGCGACACCGCTGTGCGGCAATTTGAGCTGGCAGCCCAGTACAAGGGCGAACGGGTTGCCGTGCTGGAGGCCCGCCGTCATTACTGTTGGTATCTCAAGGGCGTGCCACACGCCGGCTATTATAAGGAACAAATCGTAAAGATGAACACCCTTGCGGATGTTTATCAGGTGACGAAAGGAATCAAACGGGATTTAGAATGAATGACCGATCACAGGAATCGCAATGGGTGGACGCTGCCCGCGCCGGCGATCAGGAGGCCTTTGAGCACCTCGTCCACCTGTATGAAAAGCGGGTCTTTGCGCTGACGCTGCGGATGTGCAGGAATCCTGAGGACGCTGCGGAAGCGGCGCAGGAGGCCTTTTTATCCGTCTGGCAGGGGCTTGCCTTTTTTCGCGGAGACGCCAGCTTTTCCACATGGCTTTACCGTCTGGCCTCCAACGCCTGCGTGGATCTTCTGCGCCGGGAAGGTCGCCACCGCGCCGCGGCGGGACCGTCTCTGGATGATGAGGAGCTGAAGCTGGAGGTACGGGACCACGCCGCTGGACCGCAGGAGACGCTGGAGCGCAGCGAGCTGCGCGAGGAGATTGAGCAGGGGCTCCAAACCCTCTCCCCTCAGCACCGGGAAGTCCTGCTTTTGCGGGAAATTCACCAGCTCAGCTACGGAGAAATTGCACAGACTCTGGACCTGGATGTGGGCACCGTGAAATCCCGCATCAACCGGGGTCGCAAACAATTGCGTATTTTTTTACAGCGGAGTGGGAACCTTTTGCCATCCTCTGCGTCAAAAGAAGCAGAAAAGGAGGGCTGAGGAATGGAATACTGTAAAGAATTTGCAGCCCTGCTGGACCCGTATGTGGACGGCGCGCTGAATGCGGAGGATACCGCCCGCGTAAAAACCCACCTGCAATCCTGCATCGCCTGCCGCGCTTATGTGGCCGATGCGCTGGCCATACGCAAAGCGTTCCCCACTGTGGAGGACGCCGTGGTTCCGGACGGTTTTGCCGACCGCGTTATGGCTTCCATCCGCGCCGATGATTCTTCCCGAAAGACCGGAGCGCCCGACGCGCCCCGGTCCAAAAAGCACGCCCCATCCCTGCGCGTACTGGCGCCGCTGGCGGCCTGCTTTGCCGTTTTGCTGCTGGTCCAGAGCCTTGGCGCACCGGGCAGCGAAAAAAATGCTGTGGATTCCGCTCCCGCCCCTGCGCTGTACAGCGCAGCGCCTGAGGACACAGCGGGCAGTTCGGAACGGGCATTGGACGCCCCAGCAGAGGACGCCCCAGCAGAGGCCGCCCCGGCAGAAAGTGCCCCGATGGAGGCCGCGCCCTCTTATGAGGGTACGTCCCAAGCGGACAATCCTTTTGTCTATCTCACCTTGACTGCCGCGCAGGCAGGTGCGCTTTTGGATGAAGTTTCCCCCTTGTCTCAAGAGGAGGACGGGCAGACCGTCTACCGGATTTCCCGGGAGGAATACACGGCGCTGTTGGATGCGCTGGCCCAGTCGGGTGTCTCTTTGGAAGAGACAGTGAGCGCCGTGGGCGCAGAAGATGGCGACTTTGCCGAGATCACCGTCACCCCGTAACAGGCTCCGATGGCCTTAGACACGCTGAATCTGTTCACACTCTTTTAAGAATTCCCCGCTTGCACCGGGGAATTTTGCGTGCTATACTGAGCGTGTTCTTGAATTTTTCTTCATTCGGAGGTGCATGTTGCAAAAGAGAAGCCATAAACTTCTGGCGTCCTCTCTCCTGCAAAGTGAGCAGGGCTTTGGCGCCAAGCGCTACGATCTCGCCTTTTTATTTGGCTCTTTTCAGCCGGACTGCAACCCTCTGACCTATCTGAAGGGCTCCGTGCGAGGCTATAAGCTGCGAGGGCATAATTATTCCAATTCCCGTCGGTATATCGACGCGCATATTGCCCGGTTGCAGCGCCGTCAGCGCTGGACCGTGTGGCAATACTATACCCTTGGCAAGCTGACCCACTATCTGGCCGACGCCTTTACCTATCCCCACAATGAGGATTACAGAGAAAGTCTTCTTGCTCACCGGCAATATGAGGACAATTTGCGTACGTACCTTTCCGAGTATCTGCAAAACCGCATTCTGCTGCGGGAAAAGGCCCGGGAAGATGTGGCTGCGGCCATTGAGGACCTTCATCGCCAATACATGGAGACGGTGGCGGATATGCGCCGGGACGTCCAGTACATTTTGGAAGCCACTGCCCTTTTGATGGCCGGTTGCTGCCCGGATAGTATTCCGGCTGGGGTATAAGGGCCATATTTTTGACAAAATTGCACATAATCTCCAGATTTCGCCAGTTGTTTTGTCGCAATTGTCAATTTCCTTTTTTCGGGCAGCGTGCTATCCTGAAAAGAAGGAAAGACTTTGAAAGGACATCTCTATGACCAGTATCACTCGTGCAGCTGAATACCGCTACTTTAGCTTTACCTATTTTTATGGTAAGGCTTCTTTCGGTTGTGCTGAACGTGTGCATGCCTGATGGTTGAGAGAGTCACCAGGATTCGTGCATGACGACCCGCAGCCGATCGGCTGCGGGTTTTTTTTGTACCATTTTTAGGAGGGACCATCATGATTGTCATTTTGAAACACAATCCAAATCGGGACCAGTTGGAAAGCCTCATTTCCTGGCTTCAGGAAAAGGGCATCATCATCCACACCAGCATTGGCGAGGCCCATACCATCTTGGGTCTGGTGGGTGACACCTCGGCGCTGGATATCGACCTCATTGCCGCGCTGGACATCGTGGAGGACGTCAAGCGCGTTCAGGAGCCCTACAAAAACGCCAACCGCAAGTTCCACCCCGCCGACACGGTGGTCCACGTGGGCGACACCCAAATCGGCGGCGGCACGCTCACCATCATGGCGGGCCCCTGCTCCGTGGAATCCGAGGAGCAGGTGGTTGCCATTGCCAAGGCTGTGAAAAAAAGCGGAGCCACCATGCTCCGCGGCGGCGCTTTCAAGCCCCGCACCTCTCCCTATTCCTTTCAGGGACTGGGCGCCACAGGCCTTGAATACCTGAAAAGCGCCCGGGCCGAAACAGGGCTGCCCATTGTCACGGAGCTGATGGATCTCAGTCAGCTCCCCCTGTTTGCAGATGTGGACGTCATTCAAATCGGCGCCCGGAATATGCAAAATTTTGACTTGCTCAAAGCCGTGGGACGGCAGGAAAAGCCGGTCATGATTAAGCGCGGCATGTCCGCCACCTATGAAGAGTGGCTCATGAGCGCGGAATATGTGATGGCCGGTGGCAACCAGAACGTCATTCTCTGCGAGCGCGGCATCCGCACTTTTGAAAGCTACACTCGCAACACGCTGGATCTGGCCGCCATTCCCGTGCTACGCAAGCTCACCCACCTGCCCGT
>CAZKMN010000012.1:229-7538 GCA_964553905.1 uncultured Oscillibacter sp. | reverse complement strand
CATCATCAAGGAAAAGACCCACCTGCCCATCGTCATCGACCCCAGCCACGCCACGGGAAAGAGCTGGCTGGTGGACCCGCTGGCCACCGGCGCGGTGGCTACCGGCTGCGACGGCTTGCAGATCGAAGTCCACAACGACCCGGCTCACGCACTTTGCGACGGCCCTCAATCCCTGCGGCCGGAGGCCTTTGACGTGCTGGCCGGAAAGCTTTTGAAGCTGCACGCCTTTATGAAAACGCTGGAGGAATAAGACATGCAGATCGGAATTGTGGGTCTGGGACTCATCGGCGGCTCCATGGCTAAAAGCATCAAATCCCGCACCGCCCACACCGTATTCGGCGCCGACCTCAATCGGGAAACCATGACGCTTGCCCGGATGTGCGGCGCGATCGACGCACCTTTGACGGAGGAAACGCTGCCAAAGTGCGATCTGGTGCTGGTGGCGCTTTGTCCCGCGGCGACGATTCAATGGGTTCGCGAGCACGCGCCGCAAATTGCGAAAACGACCATTGTGGTGGATCTTTGCGGCGTGAAGCGGGTCGTGGTGGAGGCTCTGGGGCCCATTGCCGGGCAATACGGCTTTGCCTACATCGGCGGCCATCCCATGGCCGGACGGGAGCGGGGCGGATTCACCGCCGCCACGGACGATCTCTACGTGGGGGCCTCCATGATCCTCACGCCCGATCACCGGACGGACATGCAGCTTTTGGAAACCCTGAAAGCCTTCTTTTTGGACCTTGGCTTTGCCGGACTGACCTTTTCCGATCCCGAGGAGCACGACCGCATCATCGCCTTTACGTCTCAGTTGGCCCACATTGTCTCCAGCGCTTACGTCAAATCGCCGGAGGCCCAGCGCCGACGCGGATTTTCCGCCGGCAGCTTTCAGGACATGACCCGGGTGGCCCGGCTGGATGAAGCCATGTGGAGTGAGCTGTTTTTGGACGACGCCGACTACCTCACCGACGAGCTGAGCGAGCTGGTGGGACATCTCAGCGAATATTTGGACGCGCTGAAGGCGCGGGACAGGGACCGTCTGCAAGCCCTTTTGCGAGACGGTCGGGAGAAAAAGGCCACCGCGGGCGGAAATTGAGCCCGCCACCACACAACGGAGGAACGCTTTATGACCATGGAAACCATTCCTGTACTCACCGCGCCAGCCTATGCTGTCACCGTTGGCGCAGGGCTTTTGAGCGAGTGCGGCCCCCGGGTGCGGGCTCTGCTGGGCGCTTCCCACGTGGCCGTTATCACGGACAGCACCGTGGCTCCCCTGTATCTGGAGACTGTGTCAGCCAGCTTCCGCAGCGCCGGATTTCGCGTCAGCTCCTACGTTTTCCCCGCGGGCGAGGCTCACAAAACTTTTCAAACTCTGGGGGACATTCTGGAATTTCTCGCGGAATCCCAGCTCACCCGCACGGACTGCGTCGCCGCCCTTGGCGGCGGCGTCACCGGCGACATGGCGGGTCTTGCGGCGGCGCTGTATCTCCGGGGCGTTTCCTGCGTGCAGCTCCCCACCACGCTTTTATCGGCGGTGGATTCCTCCGTGGGCGGAAAAACCGCCGTGGATCTGCGGGCAGGGAAAAATCTGGCAGGTGTTTTTTCTCAGCCTGCCGCCGTTCTCTGCGACACGGACTGCCTTGCCTCGCTGCCGCCCGCTGTTTTTGCAGACGGTCTGTCCGAGGCTGTGAAAACCGGCGTGCTGTTTGACGAGACGCTCTTCTCCCTCTTTGAACAAAGCGCCTGCACGCAGGACGCCGCCGCCATCATCGCCCGATGCGTGCGCTGCAAGGCCGCGGTGGTGGAGCGGGACGCGACGGAGCAAAACGAGCGGCGGCTTTTGAATCTGGGCCACACCGTCGGCCACGCCATTGAGCTGTGCAGCCAGTACGCCATCCCCCACGGTCACGCCGTTGCAGCCGGAATGGCGATCATCGCCCGCGCCGCCGAAAAGCTGGGGTGGACCGAGGAACCTCTGGCGGATCGGCTGTGCGCCTGCCTTTCCCAAAACGGTCTGCCCACCGCCACAGACTTTTCCCCGTCTGCGCTGGCTGCTGCGGCTCTGGCAGACAAAAAGCGCTCCGGGGACGTTCTGACGCTGGTGGTTCCCCGGCGCATCGGCCTTTGCGAGCTGAAGCCCATTCCCGTGTCCTCTCTGTCCTCCGTGATCGCCGCAGGCTGGGAGAGCTGAGATGGACGTACGAATCGACCCCCGGCCCCTCTCCGGGGCCGTGACCCCTCCCGGAAGCAAATCCATGGCTCATCGGCTGCTGCTCTGCGCCGCTTTGAGCGCTGGGGAGAGCTCCATCTCCCGTGTGTCCTTTTCGCAGGATCTGGAGGCGACTTTGCGCTGCATGGAAGCGCTGGGAGCCCGCTGGACGCGGCAGGGCGAGGACGGCGTTCGCGTCACCGGAATCGGCGGAACGCGCAGCGCCCGACACGGGGCTCTGCCCCACTTTGACTGCGGAGAATCCGGCTCCACGCTGCGGTTTTTACTGCCTGTGGCGCTGGCAGTTTCCGGTGGCGGCGTTTTCACCGGGCAGGGACGGCTGATGGAACGGCCTCAGCAGCCCTATCTGAATCTCTTTCAGGAAAAGGGGATCGCCGTTTCCCGGCAGGATGGAACGCTCACCGTGCAAGGGCGTTTGACGCCGGGGGAATACTCTCTGCCGGGCGATGTGTCCAGCCAGTTTTTTACCGGACTGCTCTTTGCCCTGCCCCTTTTGGACGGCCCCAGCACCGTGGTCAGCTCCACGCCGCTGGAATCTGCCGACTACCTTTCCATGACGCTGCAAGCCCAGATGCGCTTTGGCGTGTCCACGCAGGCGGACTGGCCCCGGCGGCGGTTTTTGATCTCCCCTGCCGTCTATCGCCCCTTTGACGCCGCGGTGGAGGCAGACTGGTCTCAAGCCGCATTCTGGTATGCCTCGAAGTTTGCAGGCAGCTTGGTAGACGTGCTGGGATTGGACCCTCTTTCCGCTCAGGGAGATCGGTGCATTTCGGAGCTTTTCCACAGGCTCCATCGCCCCGGCGACGTGGAAATTGACCTCTCGCCCTGCCCGGATCTGCTGCCGCCGCTGGCTGTGATGGCCGCCATGCGGAGCGGGCAAACCCGTTTTATAAACGCGGCGCGGCTGCGGCTGAAAGAGAGCGACCGTCTGCAAACCACCTGCGCCCTGCTGGGGGCGCTGGGTGGAACGGCCCGGGAGGGCCCAAACTGGTTGGAGGTCACCGGCGGTCCCCTCTCCGGAGGAATTGTGGATGGGGCGGGAGATCATCGGATCGTGATGGCTGCGGCCATTGCGGCGATGCGCTGTTCCCATCCGGTCACAATTTTGGGAGCGGAGGCCGTTCGCAAATCTTACCCCTCCTTTTTTGAGGAATATCAACGTCTGGGAGGTATTGTACATGTCCTCTGAGTTTGGAAATCTACTGCGTGTCTCCGTGTTCGGTCAGTCCCACGGTCGGGCCATCGGCGTCATCATGGACGGTCTGCCCGCCGGGGAAGCCGTGGATTTGGCCCTGCTGGATGCGTTTTTGGAACGACGCAGGCCGGGAAAGAACGCCCTTTCCACCTCCCGACGGGAATCTGATCTTCCCCAGTTTCTCTCCGGTCTTGAAAACGGCGTGACCTGTGGCGCGCCCCTTTGCGCCGTGATTGAAAACGGCGACGCCCACTCCCTTGATTACGCGGAGCTGCGGGACAAGCCCCGCCCCGGCCACGCGGACTACGCCGCCTTTTTAAAATGGGGCGGCGCGGCGGATCTGCGGGGCGGTGGGCATTTTTCCGGGCGACTGACCGCGCCCCTTTGCATCGCCGGCGGCATTGCCAAGCAGATTTTGGCCCGGCGTGGCATTTTTGTGGGGGCGCATCTGGCCTCCGTCGGCACGGTGGAGGACGTCCCGTTCCCCCTGCACCCCACGCAGGGGCTGTTTGACGCTCTCGCCGCCAAGCCGCTGCCCGTGCTGGATGACGGCGCAGGCGCGCAGATGCGCTGTGTCATTTTGGACGCGCAGCAAGTGGGCGACTCCGTGGGCGGCGTGATTGAATGCGCCGCCATCGGGCTCCCCGGTGGGCTGGGCGAGCCCATGTTCGGCGGTGTGGAAAACCGTCTTGCAGCGGCCATTTTTGGCATCCCCGCCGTCAAGGGTGTGGAATTTGGCGCCGGTTTTGCCGCCGCACGCTCTCGGGGCTCCCAGACCAACGACCCCTTCACCGTGGAAAACGGCCGCATGACCGCCACGCGCAACAGCGCCGGTGGCATTTTGGGCGGCATCACCACGGGAATGCCCCTGCTGCTGCGAGCCGCTGTGAAGCCCACGCCGTCCATCGCCCAAACCCAGCAAACCGTCAGTCTCTCCCGTGGCGAGCAGACGGAGCTGGCCATTCGGGGACGGCACGATCCCTGCATTGCCCACCGGGCTGTCCCGGTTGTTGAGGCGGTCACCGCCATTGTTTTACTGGATATGATGTTGGAGGGAAATCATGGAACTTTCTGAAATTCGCACACAGATCAATGCCGTAGACGACCAGCTTTTGGGATTGTTTTTAGAACGCATGGACCTTTCCGAGCAGGTTGCCGCCTATAAAAACGAGCACCATGAGCCCATTATGAACAAGGCCCGGGAACGGGAAATTTTGGAGAAAGTGACCCGGGAGGCCGGTCCCCGGGAGCGCTATGCCTACCACCTTTTTTCCACGCTTTTTGAGCTCTCCCGCTCTCGTCAGGCCGAGCTGATCTCCAGTCCCACGCGGGTAGAAGCGCTGGTAAACGACTCGCTGGCCGCCGGTGGGCAGGTCTTTCCGCAAACCGGGCTGGTGGCCTGTCAGGGCATGGAGGGCGCCAACTCGCAGGTTGCCTGCGACAAGCTGCTGCCCCGGGGGAGCATCCTCTATGTCAAGAGTTTTGAGGCGGTGTTCTCCGCCGTGGAATCGGGGCTTTGCCAATTTGGCGTGGTCCCCATTGAAAACAGCTCCAACGGCTCCGTTCGCGCCGTTTACGAGCTGCTCCAGCGCAAGCAGTTTCCCGTTGTGCGCTCCACCAGACTGTGCATTCGCCATGAGCTTTTGGCGCTGCCCGGCGTCAAAGCGGAGGACATCACGGAAATTTACTCCCACGAGCAGGCCATCGGTCAGTGCAGCAAATTTTTGAGCTCCCTGACCAACGTGCGGGTCATCCCCTGCGACAACACCGCCACCGCCGCCAAGCTGGTCTCCGAAAGCGGCAACCGCTGCGCCGCCGCCATCTCCTCCCACGCCTGCGCCGCGCTGTACGGCCTCGCCCCCGTCCGGGACGACATTCAAGATAGCGACAACAACTATACCCGCTTCGTCTGCATTGCCAAAAAGCCCGCCATTTACGCCGGAGCCAACCGCATCAGTCTCATCATCGCCTGCGACAACAAGCCCGGCGCACTCTACGAAATTCTCTCCAAGCTGGCGGCTCTGGGCATCAACATGACCAAGCTGGAAAGCTGTCCTGTGACCGGGCGCAACTTCGAGTTCATCTTCTTTTTGGAGCTGGAGGCCTCTGTGCTGGAGCCGGGGGTCCTGCCCATGCTGGAGGAGCTGGAGCGGAGCTGCGAGGGCTTCCAGTTTCTCGGCAGCTACGCGGAAGTTTGATCGATGGAGCAGCGCATCTACGGCCTGCTGGGTCGCAAGCTGGGCCACAGTTGGTCCGTGCCCATCCATGAAGCTCTGGGCTTGCAGGGGTACCGGCTCATTGAGCTGGAGCCGGAGGCCCTGCCCGCTTTCCTTCGCCGGGAGGATCTGGGCGGCGTGAACGTCACGATCCCCTACAAGCAGACCGTGCTGCCTTTTTGCGACGTTCTGGACGACACGGTCCGGGAGATCGGCTGCGCCAACACGCTGGTGCGGCGCAGCGGAAAGCTCTACGCCTACAACACGGACGCAGCGGGGTTTTGCCACATGGCCCAACGGGCTGGCATCTCGCTGGAGGGAAAGACCGTTTTGATTCTGGGCAGTGGCGGCGCATCGCTGACCGCGCAGGCCATGTCCCGCCGTCTGGGAGCCCGGGAAGTGCGCGTCATTTCCCGTTCCGGGCCCAATAATTATGAAACGCTTTCGCGCCATGTTGACGGAGAAATTCTCATCAACACCACGCCGGTAGGGATGTATCCCCAAAACGGCGCATCGCCCGTGGATCTGCGTCTTTTTCCTCGGCTTTGCGGCGTGCTGGACGTCATTTACAATCCCCAGCGGACCGCGCTTTTGCTGCAAGCGGAGGCGCTGGGCATTCCCTGCTCCGATGGGCTTCCCATGCTGGTGGCGCAGGCCGTGGCAGCGGAGGAGGACTTTTTCTCCCGCCCCATCCCGGAGAGTGCGGGCGAGAAGATTCTCTCCAAGCTGCGTTTTTCCCAGACCAACCTCGTCCTCATCGGGATGCCCGGCTGCGGCAAAAGCGCCGTGGGCGCGGCGCTGGCCCGTCTGACAGGCCGGGAGGCCATTGATCTGGATGCGCGCATTGCCGCCCGGGCAGGCCGCTCCATTCCGGAGATTTTTGCGTCCGACGGAGAGGCGGCGTTTCGTGCGCTGGAGCGGGAAGAGACGGCGCAGGCCGGAAAGCTCTCCGGCAAGATCATACTCACCGGCGGCGGCGTGGTAAAAGACGACGCCAACCACCTCTCCCTGCGGCAAAACGGGCGCATCTACCAGCTTGACCGCCGCTTGAACACTCTGGCGACTGCCGGACGACCCCTGTCTCGCGGAGCCGATTTGCAGGAAATGTGGGCGGAGCGGGAGCCGCTTTATCGCCGCTTTCGGGACGTGTGCATCGACAATAACGGCACGGTGGCGCAAGCTGCCGAGGCTGTCTGGAGGGATTTTTGTGAAAATTTTGGTGTTGAACGGCCCTAACATGAATTTTCTGGGCATTCGTCAGCCGGAAATTTACGGCAAGGCCACCTATGAAGATCTGCTGTCCATGCTCCGGCAGGAGGCGGGGCATCTGGGCGCGGAGCTCAAATGCTTTCAATCCAACCACGAAGGCGCGCTGGTGGACGCCATTCAGCAGGCCTATGGGCAGCAGGACGGCATTATCATCAACCCGGCGGCCTACACCCACACCTCGGTGGCGATCCGCGACGCGCTGGCCGCCGTCGCCCTGCCGTTCATCGAGGTGCACCTGTCCAACCCGCATGCGCGCGAGCCCTTCCGCCGCACCAGTTATTTCAGCGACCTGGCCGTGGGCGTGGTCTGCGGCTTCGGCCCGGCCAGCTACAGCCTGGCGCTGAGCGCAGCGATCGACCGGCTTGCCGCCGGCGGCAACTGCTGACTCCATTCCAACCAACTCCA
>CAZKMN010000012.1:0-219 GCA_964553905.1 uncultured Oscillibacter sp. | reverse complement strand
CACATGGATGGCATCCTCATCAATCCCGCAGCCTACACCCACACCAGTGTGGCGCTGCTGGACGCAGTGAAAGCCGTGGGCATCCCCACGGTGGAGGTCCACATTTCGGACCCCGACAGCCGGGAGGATTTTCGCCACGTCTCTTACATTCGCTCCGCCTGTGTCGCCACGATCCGCGGTCACGGTCTGGACGGGTATCTGGAGGGGTTGCGGCTGCTT
>CAZKMN010000011.1:0-20127 GCA_964553905.1 uncultured Oscillibacter sp. | reverse complement strand
TGACGGTTTTCCTGCACAGATTCTTTCCCACCGAAGCAGCCCGGTTGCACGAGCCAAATTGTTTGCCAAGAGCGATCAATTCCCCCTCAGCTTGCCGAATTTTGTTGATTTATATTGCAACAGGCAGTACAATTATTTTGTATCTTTTTATAAACATCCGGATCTTGTTTTATTTGTAAAGTGCGCGTTTGGATGCGATCCCACAGGGGAATACGCCCTGTCCCCAAGCGCATCCCATGCCAGACGGCGGATGATTGAGGCGTCTTTTGCTTCCCGGCAGGGCGCATCCACCGCCGGGTGCAACCGCCTTCCCATAAAACCAAGGAGGACCCCCATGGAATTCCATTTACATGCCATGCAGGAAGCATACGAGAATAGTCCCTCTGCTTTTTGTGTCATCAAGGTGCTTGCAGGCAATGCAGAAAACCCGCAGGATTTTACCTTTGAATACGCCAACCCCGCTCTGGCAAAGCTCACGGGCCTTTCCCCCGACGCGCTGCCGGGCAGCTTTTGCAATCTATTTGCAAACGCAGGTTGCAAATGGTTGGCGCTATGCGGCGAGGTGGCCAAAAACGGCGGCAGCCAGACGATCACAGCATACAGCCCCATGCTTGATAAAGATCTTCAAATGCAGTGTTATCAAATTGCCTGCGGATATTGCGGCTGCCTGATTTTAGACGTAACGAAGGCAACCGCGCCGGAGGCCTCGCCGCAAGCAGAGAAGGCTGATTCCTTTCAGGCAATGCAGAAAATTTATAACACCATTCCCGTAGCCGTTTTTCAATGCAGGTTTTGCGACAACTGGCCCATCCAGTACGCCAATGACGGCTTTTATAAATTTTTTGGCTATACAAAAGATGAATTTGCGGAGCGTTTTGACAATCACGCAGCAGCCGTGATTCATCCTGACGATCTGGCGCAGGTCTGTCAGTCAACAACCATGCAGCTTTCAACGGGCGTCCGCATTCGCAATCAAATGCGGGCAGTCAAAAAGGACGGCTCGATCCGTTGGATCGATCTGCGCTCGGAATTTGCTCGGGACGAGAGCGGAGAGGAATCCTTAACCTGCGCTTTTGTGGATATCACGGAGCAAAAGGAAGCGGAGGAAGCCCTTCGGGTCAGCGAGGAAAAGTTTAAACTTGCCACAGAAACGTATGACATTGCCCTTTCGATCTCCAATCATTACATTTGGGAATATGATATCCTTGGAAAGCGCCGCATCCAGCAGTCGAAAGTAGGAAACGCCATTGCTTTCGAGCCCGTTATGGAAAATGCTCCGGAATCTCTGATCGCAAAAGGCTTGATCCACCCGGACAGCATTGACGCCTATCGAAAGCTGCATGCCGCAGTCTGCCGGGGTGAAAAATCGGCCACAGCGGACATTTGCTATCTGACCGCAGACCAGAAGAAAACATGGAAGCGCTGTACCTATACCACTATTTTTGCCAACGGCAAGCCTGTCAACGCAATTGGCAGCGCCACCAACATTGACGCAGTCAAGGAAATGGAGCAAAAATTTGAGCAGGAATATGCCTTTTTGGAATCCCTGCAAAGCGCGAACCTTTTAACAAAAGTCAGAGCCAATGTCACCAAAGGCTTTTTGGAGAGCTATCAGGCAACGGGCAAAGCCTCCGTCTTGTGGGACGGCGCCACCTATCAGCAGGGCATTGACAAGCTCTCCGCCACCGCCTTAACAGAGGAAGAAGCCGCGCAAATCCGTTATCTCACCAACCGGGATCGTGTGCTGGCGGCCTTCCACGAGGGTGACACGCAATATGGGATGGATTACCGCAGAAAGCTCAATGACGGAAGCGTTGTATGGACAAAGCTGCTGGTGAAAACCTATCAAAATCCAGAAAACGGCGACGTCATGTCCTTTATGTACACCTATGATATCAATGACGAAAAAATCAAAGAGGGCATTCTCGAGACAGTCAGCGCTTTGGAATATGACTTCATTCTCTATATTGATCTGCTCGCCAACTCCATGAAAACCTACGTGGGGCGGGAATTCAACGCGATGGTTCCCGCTGCATTCACGGGCAATTATGTGGAGGAAATGGAAAAGCTCTGCTACGCCGAGATTCTCCCGGAGGATGTGGAGCTGGCAATCCACAATATGATGCCGGAGACCATGAAAGCGCATCTGAAGGAGCAGCGTGTTTTTTCCGCCGTCTATACCGGGCGGAACAACGGCGGGCAACTTGTCAGAAAGCGGATCCAGTATGCCTATCTAAATGAAGAAGCGCAGCAAATCGTCATGACGCGCACCGACGTGACAGACATGCTGGCAGCCCAGAAAAAGCAGCACGACCTGCTGGAAGCGGCACTGGCAGCCGCTGAGCAGGCCAACTCCGCCAAGAGCGACTTCCTCTCCCGCATGAGCCACGAGATTCGCACCCCCATGAATGCGATCATCGGTATGAGTGCGATTGCGGCCCAATCCATCGGGGATGACGCGCAGGTTGCCGACTGCATCGGGAAAATCGGCATTTCCTCCCGCTTTTTGCTCTCTCTCATCAACGACATTTTGGACATGAGCCGCATTGAAAGCGGCAAAATACTGCTCAAGCCCGAAAAAATCCCATTTGAAGAGTTTTTAAACGGCATCAACTCCATTTGCTATACGCAAGCAATGGCCAAGGATATCGACTACGAAAATATTGTCCATCCGAATGTGGAGGACTATTACATCGGCGACGCCATGAAGCTTCAGCAGGTGATGATCAACATCCTCTCCAATGCCATAAAATTTACGCCCGAGCGGGGCAAGGTCGCCTTCAGCGTGCGGGAGATCAAAAAAAGCGCCAGCCGCGCCACCTTGCGCTTTGTGATAAACGACACTGGCTGCGGCATTTCGGAGGAATTTATCCCCCACCTGTTTGATCCGTTTTCTCAGGAGCATTCCGGCACAACCACCGTATACGGCGGGACCGGTCTGGGCCTCGCCATCAGCAAAAGTCTCGTGGAGATGATGCATGGTCAGATCGGCGTCCGCAGCATTGTGGGGGTCGGAACCGAATTCACCGTGGATGTGCAGCTTGGCATTACAGAAGAGTGCAAAAAGAGATACCTCAGCAAGTCGCACTATCATTTTGAGCAGCTCAAGGCTCTGGTGATTGATGATGACATCACCATCTGCGAGCATACCGTAATTACGCTCAAGGAGATTGGAATTGCCTCCGAATGGGTGGACAGCGGTCGAAAGGCGGTGGACCAGATTCGCAAAATGTGGGCGAGCAAGCAGTATTACGACCTCGTTTTGGTGGACTGGAAAATGCCGGAGATGGACGGCATTGAAACCGCCCGGCAGATTCGCAAAATCGTGGGCCCCGACGTCACCATCATCATTATGACGGCCTATGATTGGACCTCCATCGAGCACGAGGCCAAGCTGGCAGGCGTCAATCTCCTGATGAGCAAGCCCATGTTCAAGTCTTCCCTCATTTCCGCCTTTGAAAAAGTGCTTGGAAAGCAGGTTGCAGAGGCAACCGTCGTGACCGACAGTTTTCGTTTTGAGGGCAAGCGCATCTTGCTGGCGGAAGATCATCCGCTGAACGTGGAAGTAGCTCGCAAGCTGCTGGAGCGCAAGGGCTTCACGGTGGAACACGCGGAAAACGGTCTGCGCGCGCTGGAGATGGTTACCACGTCGCCGGAGGGCTATTACGACGCGATCTTAATGGACATCCGGATGCCGCAGATGGACGGTCTGCAAGCAGCCAACGCCATACGGCATCTCACCAAGGAGGACGCCAAAACGGTCCCCATCATCGCCATGACCGCCAACGCCTTTGACGAGGATGTGCAAAAGTCCAAATCCGTCGGCATGAACGCGCACCTTGCAAAGCCCATTGATCCCCAGCAGCTCTATCAAACGCTGTTTGACTTCATCTATGGAGAGGCGCCCCTCCAGAAATCCGATTGTTGACCAGTCAAACAAATCCCGCATCTGCCTGACAGATGCGGGATTCGTTTGATTTATGACGAAGCTCTTGCTCTCAGGCAATTTTTTCTGGCAGAACTCCAAAGGATTGCAGCCGTCACGGTCTGCGGAAAACAGGATCATCACGACCGCGTGGGCGTGATCTCCGTAACCTTTGCAAAGCAGGACAACGCAGAGGCGGCAGCCCGGCTGGAGAGCGCATACGGCATCCTCATCCGCTGCGGTCTGCACTGTGCTCCATCCGCCCACAAGACGCTGGGGACGTTCCCAGAGGGAACCGTTCGCTTTTCGCTGGGCCCTTTCAACACGCGAGAGGACATAGCCGGGGCGGCGTTTTTTAGGCGTTCTCCATCCATATAGAATACTATACTGTTTATGTGATTTTGTTCTAAGTGTGTTTTTTGCCGGATTTCTTCTGCAACAGTCCTATATTTGTAATATATCCCCAGAATTTTTTGCACTTTTCCATTCAATTGACAATTTTTTGAATTTTAGACGCTTTCCATTGACAATATAGGAACTATATGTGTTAGCATCATTTTAGAAAACAACTCCCGCATGTAAACCACGCGGGGAAAGCAAGAAGGGACGGGGCAACATGGAAAGAACACTGATTCAAAACGCGCTGGCGATCGTGAGCTGCGACAGCAAGGACACGGTCTATCAGCACTCAGACATGCTGATCGAGGGGCAAAAAATCCTCGCCATAGGCAAAAATCTTCCCGCCGAGGGCGCCAAGATCATTGACGCCACCGGAAAATTCGTATATCCGGGTCTGGTGAACACCCACCATCATTTTTTCCAGACGTTTGTGCGGAACCTGAAAACCATTGATTATCCGAACATGCTGGTGGTGGAATGGCTGGACAAGATCTATCAAATCTTTCAGGTGATCGACAGCGACGTCATTTACTATTCCTCTCTGACCGCCATGGCGGATCTGGTCAAGCACGGCTGCACCACCGCCTTTGACCACCAATACTGCTTCACCACCCACACGGGGCTGGAGGCCGTTGACCGCCAGATGGAGGCAGCCGGTCAGATCGGCATTCGCTATCACGCGGGCCGCGGCACCAACACGTTGCCCCGCAAGGAGGGCAGCACCATGCCCGCGGACATGCTGGAAACCACCAAGACTTTCATCGACGACACCACCCGCCTCATTCAGCAATATCACGATTCCGCGCCGTTTTCCAAGCGGCAGATCGTGATCGCGCCCTGCCAGCCGGTCAACTGCTACAAGGACACCTTTGAGGCCTCCGTAAAGCTGGCAAAGGAGACTGGTGTGAGACTGCACACCCATCTGGGCGAGGGGGAAAACCCCATCATGCAGCAGCGCTGGGGAATGCGGACGCTGGATTGGTGCGAAAAGGTGGGCTTTGTGGGCGAAAACACGTGGTTTGCCCATTGCTGGGAGCTGACCGACGAGGAATACAAGCGGCTGGGCGATCTGGGCAGCGGCATTTCCCACTGTCCCTCCCCCGCCATTCTGGGCGGCTTCCCCATTCTGGATCTGAAAAAGTTGCAGGCAGACCGAGTCTGCGTGAGTCTGGGCTGCGACGGCTCCGCCACCAACGATGGGTCCAACCTGCTGGATTCCCTGCGGACGGCCTATCTCATGCAGTGCTACTTCAGCAAGCAGCGGGGCGGCGGGGCCTCTGCCTACGATCTTTTGAAGGTCGCCACCGTGAACGGCGCAAAGACGCTGGGTCGCCCCGACATCGGCTCTTTGGAAGTGGGCAAAGCGGCGGATCTTTTCATGCTGGACACGGAAACGCTGGACATGACCGGCACGCTGCACGATCCCTGCAACGTGATTCCCCGGGCAGGCCTGACTGGGAACGTGTGGTTGACCATGATCGGCGGAGACGTGGTCTTTGCGGACAACCACCTCACGCACGTGGACGAAAAGCGCCTTGCCGCCGAGGGCGAGCGGGTGTGCAACCGGGTCTTGCGGGAAAAATGTGAGGCCTTTCAAAATCTGATTTAAAGGGAGAACAACACGTATGGTGACCATTCAGGATATTTTAGCCGCCTTAGCGGGCATCCTCAACGGCGTTTCCCAGTCTGTCATGGCACTTTCCTTTGGATTTGCTCTGGTTCCCTCTGCGCTGGCGTATCTGGTGGGCGTTTTCGGCGCTCTGTTCTTCCACTCCGCCGTCCCCATCTCCTTTCAGGCCGACACCATGATTTTGGCGGGCCGGATGGGGCGCACCCGTCAGGAACGGCTGACCATGGTTTGCATTGCCGGTCTTATTATGACGGCGCTGGGCGCGTTTGGTCTGCTGGACACCGTCATCAATTTTGCCGGGCAGCGGGTGACCACCGCCATGATGTGCGGCGTGTGCATCATTCTGGCCAAGGCCTCCTTTGACATGATGAAGGAGGACCATCTGGTCGGCACCATCTCCGTGGGCGTGGCCCTTGTGGTCTATCTTTTGACGCAGGAGCTTGTCTACACCTTCGTGCTGTCCGTCCTCGCCTCCACCGTGGCCCATCAGATCCGAATCCGCGGGAAAAACGAGGAAATCGCCATAAACAAGGAGCACGAGCGGCTCAAGCTGCAAAAGCCCGTCTTTAACTTTCAGGTTTTGCGGGGCGTTCTGGCCCTGATCTGCATCACCGTGGGCGGCAACATTGCCTTTACGGAGATCAGCTCCAGCATCTCCAACACAGTTGGAAACGCCGACCACGTCTCCATTTACTCCGGTCTGGCTGATGCGGTGTCCTCCATGTTTGGCGGGTCCCCCATCTCCATCGTCCTCTCCCCCACGGCAGCCGCTCCCCATCCCCTGCTGGCCGCAGTGCTCCTCATGGGCACCATGGCCCTCCTGCTGGGCTCCGGCGTGGTTTCCAAGCTGTCCAAGTTTATTCCCTCCCGCGCTGTGGCCGGGACGCTGTTCGTGCTGGGCATTCTGGTTTCCCTGCCCGGCAATTTACAGGGTGCCTTTGCCGGCGCCACCGGCGGTGAGACGCTGGCTGGCAGCGTGGCTATGGTCGTGACCGCCATGGTGGACCCCTTTGTGGGGCTGGTGGTCGGCGTAATTTTGAATCTGCTGGCTGTTCCTCTGGGTCTGGGCTGAGACGGATTGCGTATTTTGAAAATCAGGCGTATAGTAGGTATATTCTCTTTGGAGAATATACCTGCTATTTTTTTCATGGGAGGCCCTTCATGAATCAGAACATGACCATCAGTGAAATGGCGGCTTTATTCAAATTAAACAAGCAAACGCTCCAATATTATGACCGGGAGCACCTCTTCTCCCCCGCCTCCCGGGACCCCAAAAGCGGATATCGGCTCTATGCCTTCTCTCAGGTATACAGTCTGGCGCTGATTTGCTATTTGAAGCGCGTGGGCTTTTCGCTGGAGCAGATCAAAAACTACATGAATCTCAGAACCGTGGAATCCGCGATCACGCAGCTCAAATCCCAATCCAAGATTCTCCACAGGGAATATACGCGCATTATGAACATCGACAGCGTCTTGCAGCGGAAAATCTATTACGTGGAGCAAAAGCTAAAAACCGCAAAGCTCAACGACGTGCAGATTCGCCACTATCCCCAGCGCGCCTATCTGGCGCTGGGGGCAGAGGCCTCCCTTTACTATAACGAGACGTTTTACTTCTATCCCACCATTGCGTTTTATGACGGAAGCCGGGATTTAGAGCGCCCGGACGTATCTTTTGGCGCGCTTTTGGACACTTTTGTTGGCCTTGACGAGGACGCGATCCGGCAGGTGCGCTACATCCAGCAGCAGAAATATCTCTGCTTTGTCTGCAAGGGGAGCTATCCCAGTCTGACCGCCCAGATCAACGAGGTCCGCAGGCAGTACGCCCACTTGAATCTGGCAAACAACTCCATCCACTTCAATCTCGTGGATCAGTTTCTGGAAAAAAACATGGATCGTTATTTAACGGAGATCCAGATCCCCATTTTAGAAAGCCCCGCGCAAGAGCCCTGACCCACCGCCGCATATGCGTTCTGTTTTGGAGGTATTTATGGACGATCTGTTTCAAAAAAAAGAGCTGATTTACACCATTTATCAGGAGAAGAGCTTCTCCCGTGCCGCCCAAAAACTCTTCATCTCCCAGCCCTCCCTCAGCGCCACCGTCCGCCGCGTGGAGGAGGCCATCGGTCAGCCCCTCTTTGACCGGAGCTGCAAGCCCATCCGTCTGACGGAGGTGGGGCGGGCCTATATTCAGGCCACCGAGCAGCTCCGGCACGTGGAGCGCGCCTTTTATAACCACGTCTGCGCCGTGAACGACTTGCAGGCAGGCATGCTGGTCATCGGCAGCAACCAGCTCTTTTCCTCGCTGGTGCTGCCCCGATACGTCTCCAACTTCCTTGCCCGCTACCCCGGCGTGCAATTAAATCTGGTGGACGCCAACTCCGCCGAGCTGGAGCAGGGTATGATCTCCGGGCAACTGGACATGATCGTCGACAACCGGGAGCTGGACCCCACCCAGTTTGAAAAGCAAGACCTGCTGACGGAATACCTGCTGCTGGCAGTACCGGATTCCTTTGCCGCCAACGACGCCGCAAAGCCGTACCGTCTCAGCTATCAGGACATTTTGTCCGACCGCCACACCGACCCCGCCACCAAGCCGGTTCCCCTGAGCCTGTTCGCAAACGAGCCCTACATCCTCATGACCCGGGACAACGACACCCGCGAGCGGTCCGACGCCATTTTTCAGGACGCCGGTTTCCGCCCTCACATCCTGCTGGAGATCGACCGGCTGGTGACGCTCTATCATTTCATCGTGCTGGGTGCCGCCGCCGTGGTGGTCAGCGACACCCTCATCAAATATGTCCGCGACGCCCCCGACAACGTGTCCTTTTATAAGCTCCCAAATCTCCACGCCCAGCGTGAGGTCTATATCCACTGCAAGCGCACGAAATACCAGACCCGGGCCATGCAGGCCTTTGTCCAGATTTTGCGAGAATCCTGACACTTATACATTTTTTCATATAAGTATTATATATACATATATATTTGATTATAATTTCAAAACCTGCTATGGTGTAATCAGACCCAGATGAACAACTGGCAGGAGGTTGATTTTATGACAGCCACTCAAAACACAGCCTATCGCATTGAAAGCGATTCCATCGGAAGCAAAAAAGTGCCTGCCGATGCATATTACGGTGTCCAGTCCATGCGGGGCGCGGAGAATTTCCCCATGACCGGCAGACGCCTGCATCCGGAGATGATCCGAAGTCTGGCCCGCCTGAAAAAAGCGTGCGCCATCGCAAACGCGAACGCCGGAGCGCTGGAAGCTCCGGTAGCGCAGGCCATTGAGCAAGCCTGCGACCAGATTATCGCAGGCGCGCACCACGACGCTTTCATCGTGGACCCCATTCAGGGCAGCGCCGGCACCTCCATGAACATGAATGCCAACGAGGTCATTGCCAACATTGCCATTGAGCTGCTGGGCGGACGCAAGGGCGATTACACCATCGTCCACCCCAACGACCATGTGAACTTCGGTCAATCCACCAACGATGTGATTCCCACGGCGGGCAAAATGACGGCGCTGGTGCTGTTGCACACGCTGGAAGGGAAACTGACCGTCCTGCGGGATGCGCTGCGGGCCAAGGCAGGGGAATTTGACTCGATTTTAAAAATGGGACGGACCCAGCTTGAAGACGCGGTGCCCATCCGTCTGGGACAGGAATTCGGCGCTTACGCCTCCGTGGTGGACCGCGGACTGCGGCGCATTGTGGATTCCGAGCGGGAGCTGACGGTCATCAACATGGGCGCCACCGCCATCGGCACCGGTCTCAACGCCGACCTGCGGTATTTCAAAAGCATCGCCGCCACGCTCTCCTTCCTCACCGGCACGAACTTTCGTCAGGCCGACGATCTGGTGGACGCCACGCAAAATATCGACTGCTACCTCGCGGCATCCGGCGCGGTGCGAACCTGCGCCATGGGGATTTCCAAGTTTGCAAACGATCTGCGCCTGATGTCCTCCGGCCCTCGGACGGGCTTTGGCGAGATCAATCTCCCCGCCCGGCAAAACGGCTCTTCCATCATGCCGGGCAAGGTAAATCCCGTGATTCCGGAGGTGGTGACGCAGGTGGCATTCAAGGTTGCCGGAAACGACGTGACCATCGCCATGGCGGTGGAGGCCGGGCAACTGGAGCTGAACGCCTTTGAGCCCATCGTCTTTGACAGCCTCTTCCAGTCGATAGACCTGCTGGGCAGCGCTGTGGACACCTTTGTCACAAACTGCATCACCGGCATTACCGCCAACGAAGAGCGCTGCCGGGAGCTGGTGGACTCCAGCGTAGGCACCGTCACAGCGCTGTGCCCCCACATCGGATACGCCAAGGCCGCCAAGCTGGCCAAGGAAGCGCTGAAGAAAAACGTCTCCATCCGCAGTCTGATTTTGGAGGAAGGCGTGCTGAGCCAGAAGGAACTGGACACCATTATGGACGCATACGACATGACCCAGCCCGGCATTTCCGGCAAGGGATTGCTCTGTTCCAAGGACGCGTAAGAGCGGAGCATTTTAAGAGCAGTGCATTTTAAGACCATTTCAATAAAAAAGCAGCAGCTTAAAAAGCTGCTGCTTTTTGTTTGAAAATTTTGAGGAGCAGACAACCTGCCCGGTGAGCCGGATGTGCTGGCGCAGACAGTGGTCTTGAGGCGGCTGTAAGCCGCAGTCTTGCGAGAGGCGCTCTTGCAGGCGCCGGTCTTGCAGGCGCCGGTCTTGCAGGTGGCAGCCTTGCAGACGGCGCTCCGCCGCCTTATGCCCCGTGGCGATCCCGCACCACGGAAAACGCCTCGTCCGCCACAGCCACCGTCTCGCGAATGTCCTCGTCCGAGAGCGCATAATTGAGAAAATGATTGTGGTGCGTGGTAAAAAACACGCCCCGCTTGACGCATTCGGCAATCCACTCTTGATGGAGCCGCAGGCTGGGATCATCCGCCAGACGCAGGTAAAACAGGCTGGGCATGCCGGACACGCGCAGATCAAAGCCGTATTTTTGCGCGGCTTCAACCAGTCCGCCGCACAGCCGCTTTCCCTTTTCATCCAGCAGGCGGGGCAGATCCAGCCGCTTCATCTTCTCGATGCAGGCAATTCCGGCGGCAAACGGGACTGCCGAGAGCCAATAGCTGCCCGTATAGCTCATGCCGGAGACCGTGCTTTTTAAAAACTCCTTGCCGCAGAGGGCGGAGACGTTATAGCCGTTTGCCAGAGCCTTGCAAAAGCAGATGAGGTCGGCTTCAAAGCCGAAAAAGTGGTCGCTGCCCGCCAAATCCAGTCGGAATCCCGCCCGCACGTCGTCCACGATCAGGATGACGCCCTCGTCGGTGCAGAGCTTGCGGACCTTTTGCCAATACCCCTCCGCAGGGAGCACATTGTCCTGAAAATTCCCGTGCATATAAGGTTGGGCAATCACGGCGGCAATCTCGCCCCGATACCGGTCAAACAGCTCCGCCAGCGCGTCAAAGTCATTCCAGTCCACAGCCAGATTATGCAACACATCCTCTTCCAAAACCCCGGCATAGTCCCGCTTTTGGGCCCAAGGCGAAACGCCGTGATAATACCCCTTAAAAAACACGATCTTCTTGCGATGGGTATGCGCCCGAGCGGTCATGACCGCCAGCGTTGTCACATCGCCGCCGTTTTTGGCAAAAAACGCCCAGTCGGCGGAGGCCACCGTGTCCACCAGCAGCTCCGCAAAATCGATCATCCGCGTGGACGGAATGGTGACGCAATCCTCCGCTTCCCGCTGTTTGGCAGCCGCCGCGTCCACGTCCGGGTCATGATATCCCAAAACATTGGGCCCGTAGCCGCACATATAGTCGATCATCCGGTTGCCGTCCACATCCCAGAAATAGCTGCCCTTTGCCCGCTGGGAAAACAGCGGCCATGCCTCCACCGGCGTATAGCACCCCTCGGCGGGGCCCTGATGACCGTATATGCCGGAGGGAATCACCTTGCAGGCACGCAGATACTCCTCCCGGCTTTTGGAATAGTCATTGCACTTCATACACTGTCCCCCTACCCTAAATACAGGGCCACCCGGTCCAAAATCCGATTTAAATTGTCAATTTGCGAAATCATGCCGCCGATGCGGACCTGTCCCAGTCCCACGGCTACCACCGCGTTGACGCGCCCGTCAAACAGATCCCGCGCCAGAGCGAGGTCGCAAAACTCCATATAGGAGAGGAAGTCCTGTGGAGGCTCCTGCACGGCGGTGAGGTGATGTCCGCGGCAGCAGATCGCCGCCCCCGGCCCGCCCGCAATGGAGAGTTTCGCCGTGCCGTCCACAATGTTGGACGCAGAGCAGCGGCCCACCTCGTCTTCATTGCCCACCTGCGCCATGCTCCCCACAATCGCCCGGAACAGCACGGTGGTAGAGACGCGGAAAAATTCCGGGTCCTCCAGCGCTCCGGCCTCCGGTCGCAGAACCTGCCCCAATCGGTCCGTCAGCTTGGCGAATGTCCCGGTCAGAAAGCCGATTTTGGTAAAGCCCTTGCTGGGAATGGGCGTAACGGTACCGTCCATCAGCCCGTTGAATTTTTCGCAGGAGGAAAACGGCAGCTTGATCTGGCAGCGCTCCACGCCCGGCACCATCCGGCAGCGCCCACCTCCGAAAAACAGGGTGGCCGTCGGCCCGCCCTTCACGGCAAAGCCAACCGAGACGGTTTTTCCCGCAATGAGCCGCCGCGCCATTTCATCCTCTTCACAAAGCTGTGGAATCGCCCCCAGCACCGCAAACAGGTTGCAATACGCCAGAGTTCGAGCGTCTTTCATGCCACATTCCCCCATTCTGCCGCAAATTCGCGGTTTGGAATGAATCCAGTATACCCTGAAGGGCCTTTTGCCGCAAGAACATTTTACGATCGCACTCGCGCAATCTCCACCGTGCAATCTCCACCGCGCAATCTCCACCGCGCAGTCTCCCATCGTGCAATCCCCTCGCGCAATGCCCCCGCTTGACAGCGGGTCTTTTCCGTGGTATGCTCACTTAGTTCTAAAAAAGAACAGTTTGATATCGAACCATCAGGAGGCCTGATTCCATGGTGATCACCACATCGGAGCTGCTCCGGTTTTTTCGGCAATTTGAAGCCTACTCTGCCCGTCAGCTCTCCCCCCTGCTGCAGCGGGAGCACCTGACCACGCTGGAGGTGCAGGTTCTGCTTTTTCTCATCAACAATTCTCCCTTTGACACTGCGCGGGACGTGGTGCTTTTGCGGGGGCTCTCCAAGTCGCAGGTCTCCACGGCGGTGGAGCAGTTGACGCTTCGGGGCCTGCTGACGCGGAGCCCGGACCGGGCAGATCGGCGGGTGGTGCATCTGGTGATGACGGATTTTGGACGCGCAATCGCCGTGGAAGCCCAGCGCACGCAGGGAGACTGTCTGCGCGCGCTGTTTGAAACGCTGAGCGACGAAGAGGCGAGGCGTCTGGAGGCACTTTTGGAAAAAGTCATGGCACAAGGCGCACGTCTTGCAGAAAAGGAGAGCTTATGAAGCAACGTCAAGCCGTGGATTTAGGCAGCGGAAGCGTAGGGCGGCTGCTGTATTCTCTGGCCCTGCCCACCATCACCTCCCAGATCGTAAACATGCTTTACAATCTGGTGGATCGCGTTTACATCGGCCACATGGCGCCGGTGGACACGGTGGGCAAGCTGGCGCTCACCGGCGTGGGCGTGTGTCTGCCCATCATCATGCTCATCTCCGCGTTTGCGGCGCTGCTTGCCATGGGCGGAGCGCCCAGAGCCTCCATTGAAGAGGGACGGGGCAACATCCCGGGAGCAGAGCAGATCATGGGAAACTGCCTGACATTGCTGCTGGTCGCCTCTTTCATTCTCACAGTGGTCTTTCGCCTGTTTTCCAGACCTCTTTTGCTGGCCTTTGGAGCCAGCGCCAACACGATTCAATTTGCCGAAGATTATATGAATATTTACGCCCTCGGCACGGTTTTTGTGCAGGTGACGCTGGGCATGAACGCCTACATCACCGCGCAGGGCTTTACCACCGTCAGCATGAAAACCGTGGTGCTGGGGGCCGTGCTGAACACGATTTTGGACCCCATTTTCATTTTCGGATTGGATTTGGGCGTTCGGGGCGCTGCGCTGGCCACCATTCTCTCTCAGGCGGTCTCCGCCCTGTGGGTCCTGCGTTTTTTGTGGGGGCCCAAGAGCAAATGGAGACTGCGCCGGGAGCATCTGCGTCCCCGTGCCGCCGTGGTGCTGCCCTGCGTGGCGCTGGGGCTCTCCCCCTTTATCATGCAGTCCACAGAGAGCCTGATCGCCATTTGCTTTAACGTCTCCCTGCTGGAATACGGCAGCGACATGGCCGTGGGCGCCATGACGGTTCTCACCAGCATCATGCAGTTTTCCATGATGCCCCTCCACGGCCTGACACAGGGCGCGCAGCCCATCATCAGCTACAACTACGGCGCCCGGAATCCCCAGCGCGTGCGCGAGGCGTTTCGCCTGCTGCTGCGCGCCTGCCTGCTCTATTCCATGTCCATGTGGCTGCTGGCCATGGGAGCGCCCAAAATGCTCTCCTCCATCTTTACGCCAAACGTCCAACTGCAAGATTACGCGGCATGGGCGCTGCGAATCTACATGGGCGCTTCCGGTATTTTCGGCGCGCAAATCGCCTGTCAGCAGACGTTTATCGCGCTGGGAAACGCCAAAACCTCCTTGTTTTTGGCAGTTTTGCGGAAAATCATCTTGCTGATTCCCCTGATCTTTCTGCTCCCCCACCTGTTCACCAACAAGGTTTTTGCCGTCTTTCTGGCGGAGCCGGTGGCGGATTTTCTGGCGGTGGGCACCACCGTGACCCTGTTTGCCATCCAATTCAAGCGCACCATGGCAGAGCTGGAATCAGGCCCCGCTCCATCATAACGCGCAAAAAAAGGACGCCCCCTCAGGGGCGTCCTTTTTTCATTCGCTTTCTTTGGGAAGGATCAGGTTCAGCAGCACCGCCATCAGCGTGGCAATGACCACCGGAGACTTGCCAAAAATCATGGTAAAGCTCTCGGGGAACTGGCCCAGCGCAGCGCTGGCCTGCGACACGCCCACGCCCAGCGCAGCGGAAAGGCCCACGATCGTGGTGTTTCGCGCCGTCAGGTCCTGAGAGGCGATGAGCTTCATGCCGGTCATGGCAATGGTGGAAAACACCGTGATGGTTGCGCCGCCCAGCACGCACTGGGGAATCGTGGTCAGCACCGCGGCAAACTTGGGTGACACGCCTGCCAGCAGCAAAAAGCCGCCCGCCATGGCAAACACCGTGCGGTTGACCACCTTATTCGTGGTCACAATGCCCACGTTCTGGGAATAGGTCGCCGTGGGCAAGCCGCCAAACAGCGCCGTGACAATATTGCTGACGCCGTAAGCAATGATACCGCCCTGAAGCTCCCGATCCGAGGGGTCCCGGTTCAAGCCACCCACGGTGGTGGCGGTAAAGTCGCCGATGGCTTGAATGGAATTGATGGCAAAGAGCAACCCGATGGCAATACAGGACGGCAGATCAAAGCTCACGCCGAAGTGCATCAGGCGAGGCAGCGAAAACCACGCCGCGCTGCCCACGTCCGCAAAGCTTACCATGCCAAAGCACAGCGCCACCACATAGCCGAAGATCATGCCCAGCAAAATGGAAGCCAGCTTGCAAACGCCCTTGGCATGGTTATTTAAAATGAGCACTGCCGCCAGCGTCAGGCAGGCGACCAGCCAGTTTTGCCAAGAGCCGTAAACCAGCGCCTCTCCAAGTCTCCACCACCAGCTCCCGGGTATTCGCCGCGCCGCCGGCCATGTAGTTGATTGCCGTGGGATACAGGGAGAGGCCGATGGTAAACACCACCGTTCCGGTGATGACCGGCGGGAAGAGAATGCGAATTTTCTTGACAAACACACCCACCAAAACCGCCACCGCGCCGCCTACCAGCATGGACCCCGCAATGGCGGAGATTCCGCCGCCCGAGGAGGCGATGGCCTGCATACTGGGCACATAGGCAAAGCTGACGCCCAAAATGACAGGCAGACCGGAGCCAAACCGTCCGCCGATGGGATAGAGCTGCAACAGCGTGGCAACAGCGGACATGACCAGCGACGCCTGAATGAGCAGCACCCGGTCCGCCTGCGGAAGACCCACAGCGCCGGCAATGATGATCGGTGGCGTGACACATCCGACAATCATCGCGACCAAATGTTGCAAAGCCAGAGAGACGGAAGCGCCTAGCGGCGCTTTTCCGTGAAATTGAAACAGGGCTTCTCGACTGCGGTGAAGGGACTCCATAAGCAGGCTCCTTTCCGGTAAAAGGCAAAATTTTTTCTCTTTTCAGCAGTTACTTTCTTATCATATCACAGATTTTTAGGAAAGCAAACAAAAATTTTGTTTGAACCCAAAAAGTTTTTGGTTGCCTTGAAAAAAAGCCGGGCGAATCCGCCCGGCTTTTATCTCTTCAGTCCGCCACCACGGGAACAGCGTCTGCCGGAATGGGACAGACATAACCGCTTTGGGTCCGGCGGGAAAATTCCTCCCGCGCCCGGGCCAGCGTCTCCGGATCGCCCAGCAGGTCGATGACCGTGGCGGAGAGCACCTTTCCGGCATGGATGGCAGCCTTATGCCCGATCTCCGTGCGGTTGCAGGAAACCGCCTGCCAGCTATGGCCGGGGCAGCCGTTGGGCCAAGTGGCCACCTGAATCTGGGCGGTGGGCGTCTGCCAGCTCACATCCCCCACGTCCGTAGAGCCGGGCTTGAAGGCGTCGCCCTGATAGAGCGGCAGCAGGAAAGCGTTCATGGCGTGGCCCGTCTTGGCCCGCATGCTCTCCACCTCTCCGGCATAGTCGCTGTCGTATTGGGACCCGGTGCCCGGCACATGGTCGCTTCCGGAATAGGTCTTTGCCAGCGCATCGGCATACTCCTCCTCGGCGCCCGTATAGGCAGGAACGCCCAGCACCTCAAAATTGCGGTAGAGCAGCGTCTCCAGCGTGTGGTTTGTGACCGTGTCGGCCAAGCCGTCGATAAACTGGCGGCGGTAGGTCGTCTCCGTCATGAGTGCTGCGCCCTCCGCAATCTTGTCCACCCGCGCTTGCAGCTCCACCGCCTCGGAGACATGGTTGGAGCGAACCATATACAAAACGGTGGCGCGGGGCTGAACCACGTTGGGGCTGCGGCCTCCGGCGTCGGTGATGGCATAGTGGACCCGGGCCTTGTCGCTCATATGTTCCCGCAAAAACTGCACGCCGATGTTCATCAGCTCCACGGCGTCCAGTGCGCTGCGGCCCCGATCCGGATCTCCGGCAGCGTGGGCGGCAACCCCCTGAAACTGATACTGCACCTGAATGCAGGAATTGCTGGAGCCGGTGAGGACCTCGTTGGTATCGTGGGGATGCCACGTCAGCGCCGCATCCAGCTTCCGCCACAGGTTGTCCCGGGCCATAAACGCCTTGGCAGCGCCGCCCTCTTCGCCGGGACAGCCGTACAGCACCACCGTGCCGGGTCGACCGCTGGCTTCCAGATATGCCTTCACGCCCAGCGCCGCGGCAAATGCGCCCGCGCCCAGCAGGTTATGCCCGCAGCCGTGCCCGCAGCCGCCGGGAACCAGCTCCTCCCGCTCCAGCGCTCCGCCCTTTTGGGACAGGCCGGAGAGCGCATCGTATTCCGCCAGCAGTCCGATCACAGGCCGTCCGCTGCCAAAACTGGCAGAAAAGGCGGTCGGAATCCCGCAGATGCCCTCCTCCACGGAAAATCCCGCGTTTTTCAGCGTGCTGCAATAGAGCGCCGCGGAGCGCCTTTCCTGCAACGACAGCTCTGCGTAATCCCAAATAGAATCCGCCACTTGGGAGATCAGCGCGGCTTTTGCGTCAATGGCGGAGAGTGCCGCCTGTTTTTCAGTGGTCATGGGGATTCCTCCTTTTCAAATAGGGCCGGCCTTTGGATGTGCCCCAGCCGGCAGATAGAAAGCGGCACGCACGGATCGTGCGTGCCGGCTTCCTCAAAGGACTTTGCTCAAAAAGTCCTGCAATCTCAAGTGCTTGGGATGTCCGAAAATTTCCTCCGGCGATCCCTCTTCCAGCAGCTTGCCGTCCGCCATGAACAGCACCCGGTTGCCCACTTCCCGGGCAAAGCCCATCTCGTGGGTCACGACCACCATGGTCATGCCCTCCCGGGCCAGTTGCTTCATGACTTCCAGCACCTCGCCGACCATCTCGGGGTCCAGCGCGGAGGTGGGCTCGTCAAACAGCATGACTTCCGGCTCCATGGCCAGAGCGCGGACAATCGCCACGCGCTGTTTTTGTCCGCCGGAGAGCTGGATGGGATAGGCCGACGCCCGGTCAGCCAGACCCACCCGGTCCAGCAGCGCCAGCGCCTTTTTCTCTGCCGCGGCCCGGTCCATGTGCTTAACGTTGATGGGGGCCAAGGTCATGTTGTCCAAAATCGTCATATGGGGGAAGAGGTTGAAGTGCTGAAACACCATTCCCATCTTCTGACGGTGCTGGTCGATGTCCAGCTTCACCATCTTGCCGTCGGCGCTTTTCACCTTTCTCTTGGTGATATCCACGCCGTCAAACAAAATGGAGCCGCCGGTGGGCTCTTCCAGCAGGTTCAAGCTCCGCAAAAAGGTGGATTTTCCGGACCCGGAGGGCCCGATGACCACCATGACATCCCCGCGGTCCACATGCACCGTGACGCCGTCCAGCGCCTTAATGGCGCCCTTATTGTAGTATTTTTTCAGGTCGGTGACCTGAATGAGACTATCTCTTGTCGCCACGGCTCATTCTCCTTTCAAAGTAAGCAATCACCTTGCTGGTGGGGAACGTCAGGCAGAAGTACATCACGGCAACCACCAGCAGCGGCTCCAGCACCAAGAAGGTACCCGCCTGCGCCGCCTTCACCGCGGACATCAGATCCTGCACGCCGATGGTATATGTAATGGCGGATTCCTTGATAATGGTCACGAATTCATTGCCGATGGCGGGGAGAATGTTTTTGATGGCCTGAGGCAGCACCACAAAGCGCATTGTCTGTCCCTGAGCAAGACCCAGCGACCGGGCCGCCTCGCTCTGACCGCCGTCAATGGACTGGATACCGGCCCGGATGATCTCGGAGAGGTATGCGCCGGAATTCAGCGCCAGCGCAATGACGCCGGGCAAAAAGCGGTTGAGCTTCAGGAAGCCCAGCACCGTGGTGGAGGGCAGATCGATCACATTCTTGTTAAAGACCACCTGATAGACAATGAAGAGCTGCACCAGCATGGGCGTGGCGCGAATGATCTCCACATACACTGTGGCGACAAAGCTGATGGGGTTAAAGCGGCTTAAAAGCAGCAAAAAGCCGCCGTCCCGCAAATGCCCGTCCCCATCCAGCTCCAAAGAGCGGAAGGGGCGGAAGTTGGTCATCCGCATGGCTGCCAGCCCCAGCGTCAAGAGCGGCAAGCCAACACCGGTCAGCAAAAAGCCCAGAATGACCGTGAACAGGGAGAGATAGACCGTACAGAGCATTCCCTCCTTGAACATATCGGCGTATTGAAACACCTTTTCAAAACCTGCCATGGAAATTTTCATCGCGTGAACTCCTTTCGGGGCTTCGTTTTCAAACGCGTAAATCCTCCCCGCCTTTTTCGCGGGGAGGAAACGCGGAACCTTCGTCCAAAGGCGGGGGATCAGCCTTCCAGCAGACCTTCGTGGATGTTACCGGCGGCCAGCTCGTTGGCCTGCGTCACAAAGTCGTCCATGGAGCCGTCTGCCAGAGCAGCAGCGATAGCTTCGTTCACGCCGTTCAGCAGAGCCTCATTGTCCTTCACAACGCCCACAGCGGAGCCTTCCACTTCGTAAGGCACATCAAAGGCGATATACAGATCGGGGTAGTTCTTCTGATAGCTCTCCGCCACCACGGTTTCTACAAAGCCTGCGTCCAGCTTGCCGCCCAGCAGCTCGGAGACCACGTCGGTCACCTTGGCCAGTTGCACGATGTCGGCGTCGGGGGTGTTGGAAACAGCCAGATCATACTGAATGGAGCCAAGCTGTGCGCCAACGGTCAAAGCGGGGTCGTTCAGCTGGTCCAGAGAGGTCCACTTGTCCTTGTTGGCCTGCGTGGTCACCAGAGACTGGCCACCCTGATAGTAGATGTCGGAGAAATCCATGGCGTCCATACGGGCGGGATCCGGGGAAAGGCCAGCCATGCCCATATCCACGTTTCCGGCAGTGACTTCGCT
>CAZKMN010000010.1:8889-20385 GCA_964553905.1 uncultured Oscillibacter sp. | reverse complement strand
GGCAGTTTGCCGTGGTGAGCCGGGATCTCACTTATTTTCTCCTGATGCTGCAATATCTGGTGCCGGGGCTGGTGCTGGCGTGGGTCTATGACCATTCCGGCACGCTGTGGACGTCCATCGGGCTGCACATCGCGGCCAACGCGCTCTCAGCGTGGACGCTGCTGAGCTGAGGAACACGAAAAGGAGAGAAGAAATGCCTGATATTCGACAACTGGATTCCCATGTGGCGGACTTGATCGCCGCAGGCGAGGTCGTGGAACGGCCTGCCAGCGTGGTCAAGGAGCTGGTGGAAAACGCCATTGACGCCGGAGCCTCCGCCGTGGTGGTGGAGATTCGCCGGGGCGGAATGGGTCTTATTCGCGTGACGGATAACGGCTGCGGCATTGCGCCGCAGGAGCTCCCAACGGCATTTTTGCGCCATGCCACCTCCAAGCTCCGGGGGGCGGACGATCTGGGAAGAATCGGCACGCTGGGCTTTCGCGGAGAGGCGCTGGCTGCCATTTCTGCCGTGAGCCATGTGGAGATTCTGACCCGTCGCCGCGATGCGGCCGAGGGCGCCTCCTTGCGTCTGGAGGGCGGCGTACCCGGCACGGTGGAGCCTGCGGGCGCACCGGAGGGCACCACGCTGGTAGTGCGCGACCTCTTTTATAATACGCCTGCCCGCTTGAAATTCATGCGAAAGGACAGCGCGGAGACGGCGGCGGTCAATGGGCTCATGCAGCATTTGGCGCTGTCCCATCCAGACGTCTCCTTCCGCTTCCTCAAAGACGGCACGGAGGCGCTGCATACCCCCGGAGACGGAAAGCTGGATTCCGCCGTGTATGCCGCGCTGGGCCGGGACTTCGCCCGGGGACTGACGCCGGTGCAGGGCCGGGGGGGAGAGATTCGGGTTTCCGGCTTTGTCACGCGCCCGCTCATGGGCCGGGGCTCCCGCTCCATGCAGACGTTTTTCGTGAACGGGCGGTTTATCAAGTCTCAGCTTCTCACCGCCGCGCTGGAGGAGGGCTATCGCAACCAGCTTCTCAAGGGGAAATTCCCCGGCTGCGTGCTGGCCGTGGAGCTGCCGGTGACGGACGTGGATGTGAATGTCCATCCCGCCAAAACGCAGGTGAAGTTTTCTCGGGAGAACGAGGTGTTCCAGACGGTCTATCACACGGTGATGGACGCGCTGGACACGCCGGAGACCTCGCCGGACGCCGCCAAAACGCCGGACGCTTCCAAAAGCCGTGTGGAAGCGCCGCAAGGGGCCGCTACGCAGGAGCGCTTTTTCAAAACCATGGACGCCGCGGCCTATCGCGCCCAGACGGCGGAAAAGGAATCCCCGGCCCGTCCCGGCTGGCACAGCGAGCAAAGCGCCAGCGTGCGGGTGGCGGAGAGCGCGCCCCGGCAGAGCTTTTATCAAGTAACCCCGGCAAAAGAGACGCCTTGGAGAGCCTCGGCGCTCTCTGCGCCGCCTGCTTCCGTGGCGATGGGGGCTGCTGCGCGGCCTGCAAAGCAGGGGGCGGGTATCCAAAATGCGCTGCCCAGCGTGCTGTCGCCCCTTCCCCAAAAAGCGACCTTGACCGCGCCGGCCCCAACGCCTGCCATTCCTGCCGCGCCGCAGACAAAGCCTGAGGCGGCGGCTCCGAAGCCGCAGGAGATGGAACAGCAGACGCTGGAGCACCCCCGGGAGGCTCCGTGGCGGGTGGCCGGAGAGGTGCTCCATACATACATCGTCTGCGAGAGCGAGGACGGCTGCGTGTGGCTGATTGATAAGCATGCCGCCCATGAGCGGGTGAATTTCGACCGGCTGAAGAATGCTAAAATACCGCCCATGCGCCAGACGCTTTTGAGCCCTGTGGCGGTGGAGCTGAGGCCGGAGGACGGCGCGCTGCTGCTGGAAAATCTGCCCCTTTTGGACCAGCTCGGCTTTTCCTGCGAGGATTTCGGAGACGGCGCGGTTCTGGTCCGGGAGGTCCCGTCGGATCTTGACGCGGACGCAGTGCCCTCTACGCTGGAGGAGATGGCGGAAGCCCTGCGAACAGGGCGCTCGCTGGATGAAAAGCGGGAACAGCTCTTCCATACCATGGCCTGCAAAGCCGCCATCAAGGGCGGCTGGACCAGCGATCCGGCGGAGTTGCGGGTACTGGTGGACAAGGTGCAAAGTGGGGAAGTGCGCTACTGTCCCCACGGTCGCCCGGTGGCGGTGAAGCTTACCGGATACGAGCTGGAAAAGATGTTCAAGCGGGCGTAAGGCCAGATCGCGGGCGACCGCGGGGGCCCCGCTCATTCTTACAGAACCGGCCGAAGTGAATCCGGCCGATTCCAAGGTTTTTCCGGTGGAAAAACGCTTGTACGCGCAAAGCGCGGCGTCGCCCGGTGGCGGTCAAGCTCACCGGCTATGAGTTAGAAAAGATGTTTAAGCGGGCGTAAACGAGCAAAAGAGAGGACGAGAAAACGAGGATGAAACTGTTATTTGTGGATTGCTGCATTTCCCAGCGCGGGCGCGATTCCCGCACCAAAGCGCTGTGCGATGCCTTTTTGGACGCGTATCGCAAGAACCATCCCCAAGATTCTGTGGAGGTGGTCACCGTGCGGTCCATGACCCTTCCGGCCATGACCCGGGCGCTGCTGAACCAGCGGGACGCGCTAATAGAGGAGAAAACATACAGCGATTCGTGCTTTGCGCTGGCGTGGCAGTTTGCCAAGGCGGACCGGATCGTGGTGGGCGCTCCGTTCTGGGACCTGAGCTTTCCGGCCCAGCTTCGGATCTACATTGAGCATATCTCCGCCGTGGGCGTCACCTACCACTATGACGGCTCCGGCTGTCACGGCGATTGCAAGGCCACCCGTCTGGCCTATTTGACCTCCGGCGGCGATGTGGAGCGGGCGGATTCGCTGGGCGTGGCGTATTGGCGGCAGCTTTGCGCCATGTTTGGCATTGCGCGCTTTGACCATGTGTTTGCGGGCGGTCTGGACCAAAACCCCGCCAAGGCTCCGGCGCTGATGCAGCGCGCCTGCCGAGAGGCGGCGGAGCTGGGCGCGAATTTTTAAAGAACAGGGAGGCGGAGAGATGCAGCCAAAGGTCCTATGTGTCGTGGGCCCCACAGCCTGCGGCAAGACGAAGCTGGGCGTTTTGCTGGCCCAGTGCTTCAACGGGGAGGTCGTCTCCGCCGATTCCATGCAGATCTATCGGGGCATGACCATCGGCACCGCCGCCCCCACGGAGGCGGAGCGGGAGGGGATTCCCCACCATATGATCGCGGTGGCCGACCCGACGGAGCAGTGGTCCGCCGCGCGCTATGCCGCCGCTGCCACGGATTGCGTGGAGGATATTCTCAGCCGGGGCAAGCTGCCGATTCTGGTGGGCGGCACGGGCCTTTGGCTGGACGCGGTGATTCGGGGCCATGGCTTTGCCCCCGGCAGCGCCGACGGCGCGGTGCGAAAGCGTCTGGCCCAGCGGCTGGCGAACGAGGGGATCGAACCGCTGTGGCAGGAGCTTGCCAAGGTGGACCCGGAGGCCGCCCGGAGATTGCATCCAGCGGACGAAAAACGCATCCTCCGGGCGCTGGAGGTCTATGAGGAAACCGGCTCCACCATCACGGAGCACAATGCCAGAACGCAGGCCATTCCCCCGCGCTACGATGCGATTTGGATCGGACTGCGGTTTGCCCGGCGCGAGGATTTAAAGGCCCTGATCGATCGGCGGGTGGACGCCATGGCGGAGGAAGGACTGGCAAACGAGGTCCGCGCCCTGCTGGAAAGCGGGCTGCCCCGGGACGCCACGGCGCTTCAGGCCATCGGCTACAAGGAGTTTCTGGGCGTGGAGGACGGGTCTAAAACGGTCGCTGAGGCGCTGGAGGAGGTCAAGCTCCGCTCCCGCCAGTATGCCAAGCGGCAGATGACGTGGCTGCGGCGCAATCCGGCGATCCACTGGATCACGTGGGAGGAAACCCGCGATTTTTCCCGGGCCTTGCAAATTTCGACGGAAATCCTGACAGGTGCTGGCGTATCCTAGCTCTGGGAGAACGGAAAAAACAGGAAAAAACGTTCGACCCAAATAGAAAAAAGGAGCGAACGATATGCAACTGAAAGCAAATTTACAGGATCTGTTTCTTCTTCGGGCCAAGCGGGACAGGCTTCCCGTCACGCTGTTTTTGATGAACGGATTTCAAATGCGGGGCATTCTCACGGGGTTTGACGCGTTTGTCGTGGTGCTGGACAGCGAGGGAAAACAGCAGATCATTTATAAGCACGCCATTTCCACCATTGCGCCTTTACATCCGGTGGATCTGACGGAGGACGGACCCGAGCCGCAGTAAAAAACGGCGGCAGAGGGCCGGCGACAAAAGAGGTATCGCATGAAAAACAGCTCTCTTGGGACAAAGTGTTTATTGGCGGCGGTCACGCTGGCGGTGCTGGCCTATTTCGGCATTCAGGGCGTGCGCTATTTTGGGGACCCTCTGACTACCACGCTGGCTTACGCCTATCAGGTGGAGGACGCCGTCTCCGTCTCCGGCTATATGATCCGGGACGAGCAGCTTCTTCCAAACGAGGCCGACGGGCTGTTGCAGCTCAAGCGGACGGAGGGCGAAAAGATCAGCCGGGGCGGCGTGGTGGCCACCCTCTATGCCAATCAGGCCTCGCTGGATCGGCAGACGGAGATAGACGCCGTGCGTATGCGGCTGGAGCAGCTCCAGTATGCACAGGAGGCCGCGCTGGGGTCCGAGGTCTCCTTGAAGCTGGACGCCCAGATCGTGCAAAATCTTCTGCGCCTTCGCGGAGAGCTGGCGGCGGACCGGCTGGACAGGGCGGAGGACCCCGGCGCATCCTTGCGAAGTCTGGTCCTCAAGCGGGACTATACTTATACCGCCACGGAGGATCTCACCGCCCAGATCAGCGACCTGCAAGCCCAGCTCAAATCGCTGCGGGCGCAGGCCGCCTCATCCACCCGGCGGATCACCGCGCCTGTGCCGGGAATCTATTCCGCCGTGGTGGACGGCTATGAACAGGTCTTGACCCCAGCGGCGCTTGGAGAGCTGACGCCCTCGGCGCTCACCGCCGTCCGGGCGGATAAAACCGTGCAGTCCGCGGTGGGAAAGCTCGTTTTGGGCGATCGGTGGTATTATGCCGCCATCATGGATGAGGAGACTGCCGCCGCGCTGCAAGAGGGCGGCGCGCTGACGCTGCGGTTTGCCAAAAGCGTGGAACGGGACTTGGACGTGCAGGTGGAGCGGATCAGCGCCCCGGAAAACGGTCGGGTGACCGTAGTGTTTCGGGGAGACGCCTACCTCTCCGAGCTGACGCTGCTGCGCCAGCAGAGCGCGGAGATCCTCCGCTCCAGCACGGCGGGATTCCGGGTGCCAAAGGAGGCGCTCCGGGCGGCAAACACGCTGGTGGATGCATCGGGACAGCGCACCAAAAAGGAGGGCACCGGCCTTTACTGCGTGGTGGGCATGGAGGCCCGGTTCAAGCCGGTGGAGGTGCTTTATAGCGGCGACGGCTTTGTGCTGGTGCGCTCCACCGCCACCACCGATCAAGAGAGCATTCGCCTGCGGGCAGGGGATGAAGTCATCCTCAGCGCCAAGAATCTGTATGACGGAAAAGTTGTCGGATAAAGAAAAAAACGCAACAGGAAGGAAGTTGGAAAGCATGTCCATTGCAACAGCAATTGAAGCCATTCGCAAAACCATTGAGGAAACCTGCCGGGAAACCGGTCGCTCTCCCGAGGAGATCACGCTGGTGGGCGCCAGCAAGATGAACAACGCCGCCGCCTGCCGGGAGGCCATTGCCGCCGGAATCGACGCGCTGGGAGAAAACCGGGTGCAGGAGATGACCCAAAAGCTCTCCGAGCATGCCTACGACGGCGCGCCGCTCCACTTTATCGGTCATTTGCAGCGCAATAAGGTCAAGCAGGTGGTGGGCAAGGCCGTGCTGATCCAGTCGGTCGGCTCCATGGAGCTGCTGGAGGAGATCGAAAAGGTGGCTGCCGCCCGAGATTTGGTGCAGGACCTTTTGCTGGAGGTTAACATCGGCCGGGAAGAGGCAAAAAGCGGCTTTTTGCCCGAGGAGCTCACCGCTGCCGCCGAGCACGCGAAAACGCTGCCCCATGTCCGGGTGCTGGGTCTTATGACCATTCCCCCCGCCGACGCGGACCGGGAGGCCAACATGCGGTATTTTCAGGAAGTCCGGGCACTTTATGTTGACATCAATGCAAAATTGTTCCATAATGAGTTGAAATGCCTCTCCATGGGCATGAGCGGCGATTATGCGGACGCGATCCGCTGCGGCGCCACCATGGTCCGGGTGGGTAGCGCCATTTTTGGCGCGCGGCATTACATCTGAAGAAATTCTCCATGAGGAGGCTTTGCCATGAGCATATTGGATGAATTGAAAAAGTGGACCCACCCCTATGAGGATGAGGACGAAGAGCTGGACGAATTTGACCAGACCCCGCGCCCTGCCGCGTTTGAGGATCGAAAGAGCAAGGTGGAGGAGCGCCGCAACAAGGTGGTCAATATCCACGCCACGACCCAACTGAAGGTGGTTTTGGTCAAGCCGGAGCGCTTTGAAAACGCCTCTGAGATCGCCGACCACCTGAAGGACAAGCGCACGGTGGTGCTGAATCTGGAATCCACCAACAAGGATATTGCCCGCCGCCTGATCGACTTTTTGTCGGGCGTGGCCTATGCCGGCGAGGGCAAAATCAAAAAAGTTGCCGCCAATACCTATATCATCACGCCCTATCATGTGGATATCGAGGGCGATCTGATCGACGAGCTGGAAAACAACGGATTGTATTTTTGACAGGGGGTAACACCGTATCATGCTGACACCACAGGAGGTTTCCACACACGCCTTTACCAAGGCGGTCATGGGCGGGTATAATATGGCCATGGTGGATGAGTTTCTCGACGAGCTCACCGCGGATTACACGGCCTTGTATAAGGAAAACGCAGGGCTCAAGGCCAAGATGAAGGTTCTGGTGGAGAAGGTGGAGGACTACCGCGCCACGGAGGATTCCATGCGCGCCACGCTGCTCACCGCCCAGAAAATGGCGGATTCCATTGTCCACGAGGCCGAGAGCAAACGCGCGGAGCTGATGGCGCAGGCAGAATCGCAGGCTCAGGAGAAGATTGGCCTTCTGCGTCAGGAAAAGGCCGAGATCGACGAGCGGCTGCGGGCCGGGCAGCGGGAACTTGCCGGCTTTGTCGCGGATATGCGGGCGGCCTGCGCGCGCCAGATGGAGTTTTTGGACCAGTTGCCTCAGATGCCTGTGGAGCTGCCGCAGGAGCCTGCCGCTCCCGTGGAGGAAAAGGCGCAGGAGATCGAGGAGACGGTTTTAGCCGCCTTTGCCGCCGAGCCTGAAGTGGCGGAGGAACCGGAGCAGCCCGAGGAGACGTATTCCGAGGAGGACCCCTTTGCCGCCAAAGAGCCGGAGGAGCCAGAGGAGCCGGAGGTATCCGAGCCCACCCGCCGGATCAATCTCAGCGATTTGAAATTCGGCCGCAATTATCAGGGCAACGAATGAAGAGGAAAAGCGGCTCGATGAGAGCCGCTTTTTTCAAAGGAGGCAGTATGTCGAATCCACAGCCCATTGTGGCGTTTCTATACGACTTTGACAAAACGCTCTGCACCACCGACATGCAGGATTACGCGTTTATCCCCAGCCTTGGCATGACCCCCAAGGAGTTTTGGGCAAAGGCCAACGACTTTGGTCGCCGTCACCGCATGGACGGAATTTTGGCGTATATGTACGCCATGATTCAGGAGGCGGAGGAGAAGAACATGCCCTTCACCCGGCGGGATCTGGTGGAAAAGGGGCGCAGCATCGTGCTCTTCCCCGGCGTGGTGGACTGGTTCCACAGAATCACCGCCTTCGGCGCGTCGCAGGGCGTCCGGGTGGAGCATTACATCATCTCCTCCGGGCTGCGGGAGATCATCGAGGGCTCCTCCATCAGCAGCGCCTTTCAGGAGATCTACGCCAGCGAATTTTACTATAACGAGGAGGGCCGCCCCGTGTGGCCCAAGCTGGCGGTCAACTTTACCGCCAAGACCCAGTTTGTCTACCGGATCAACAAGGGCGTTTTGGACGTCTCCGACGATAAGACGCTCAACGATTCCATGCCGGACGACAGCAAGCGCGTCCCCTTCCCCAATATGGTCTACGTGGGGGACGGCCTTTCCGACGTGCCCTGCATGAAGATGATGCGGGCGTATGGCGGACAGGCCATCGCCGTGTATCAGGAGAGCAACCGCGCCGGCGTGGAGGATCTGCTGGCCAAGGGCCGGGTGGATTTTATCTTCCCCGCTGATTACAGCGAGGGCACCGCGCTGGATACCACCGTGAAAAACATCATCCGCAAGATGGCCATCACCGACCGACTGTGGGAGGCGAACGCCCAGCAGCTTCGCATGATCGGCGGCGATGTGCTGCCCAATCAGGTGGGCCTTTTCTAAAGCGCTTTGCAACTTAAAGCGAAAGCAGACGCCGTGAAACCGGCGCCTGCTTCCTTTTTGCCCGGAAGAACCGGGAGATTTTTGAGCCTTACAGCAATCCAAACAGGAAAAATCCCACGGTGTTAATGGCGAAATTTGCAAACATGTGGATGAGCCACGAGGGATAGATCGTGCCGCTTTTTTCGTTGCACGCGTTAAAAAATAGCCCGCCTGCCAGCAGCGCCAAAATCGCCAGCGCCAGCACCCCCGGGGAAAACCAGCCCAGCATCATGGCGATGTGATACAGGGCAAAGGCGGAGGCGCTCCAGAGATACGCGCTTTTTCGGGAGGCGATCCGCCGAAGGGTCAAAAACGCAAAGCCACGAAAAAAGAATTCCTCCAAAAGAGAATTGACAAGGGAGATGTAGAGGGCCACCCAGAAAAAATTTTCCGCCGTGACGCCCACGCTGCGGCTCAGACTGCCCGTGACGGCGGAAAAGTCAAACACCGGTCGCAGCAGGAAATAAGCGCCCAAAATGAGCCCGTAGACCCCAAACCCCACCAAAATCGATCGACCCAGCTCCCGGCGGGTGGGGATGAAGAGCTGACGCAGGGAGAGTTCGCCGTCCAAACGCCCGTATAGCAGCGGCAGTCCCAGAAAAAGAAGAATCTTGAGCAGGGACTTTAGGAAGTAGCCGGGTTGCAGGACGGCGTCCACCCAAGCCATCACCGCGCAGGAGAGGAATAGCAGCCCCAGAAGGCCGTGCTTTTTCGAGAGCTTCATGAAAGGCTCCTTTCACCGAGATACCTCTATCTTAACGGAATTGTCCGCCGTTTGCAATCGCGGAGCTTCCCGCGGGCAGCGGCAAAAAAGAGTTTACATTTGGTAGCATATTTGCTAAACTATACCCTGCGTATTAAAAAAGCGGCAAAAGGAGAGAAAAACATGGCTTCCACATCTGAATTTTCCCGTGCGCTGTCGCTGCTGCGGCAGGAGCGGGGCGTTTCTCAGCGCACCGCTGCCGGAGATCTGGGGATCTCGCAGGCGCTTTTGAGCCACTATGAAAATGGGATTCGGGAACCGGGCCTTTCGTTTGTGGTCCGTTCCTGTGAATATTACCACGTTTCCGCGGACTTCATTCTGGGCCGGACGCTGTCCCGGGACGGCAGTATGCTCTCGTCGGAGGAGGTGCTCTCCGCGGCGGAGCCGGGAAATGTGTTGCAGGGCAGCGTGCTGGCAACGCTGCAAAGTAAGCTCCTCTCCGGGGCCATCGGCGTGCTGTTCGGACTTTTGGGCAAGCTGAATGACAAGGCCGCCATCAATGCGGCTGCCGCCGGACTTTCCGATGTGATCTACCAGCTCTATCGCCATCTCTATCGCGCCGCCGGAGCAAACGAGGCGTATTTCGCGCTGGACCCCGCCTCCTGCACGCTGGGCGTGGCAGAGGCGGATCAAAAGCTCCATGAGAGCCGTTATGTCCGGGCGCTGCGGGCGCAGACGGCTAAAAAAGCGGCGTTTCCGGAGCTGTCGCCCGAGGCGCTCTCCGCGGCCTATCCCGGTCGGTGTCAGAGTCTCACCCAAATTCTCAGCACCACGGATGCGCGGCTGAGCGATCTCACGGAGCAGTGATATGAACGTTCGCTCCTTGGCGTATCTCGCTTTTTTGGCAGTCACGGTCCTGTGCTCTCTGGGCCTTGCCCGGCGCAGCATGCCGTGGGCCAAGCGCCTGCTGCTTTGCTGCTGCGTGTTATTTTTGCTCCTGAGCGGCTGGAGCGGCGCGGCGCTGGCGATCCCCCTGCTGGTCACGTGGGGCATTGCCCGGCAACTGGAGAGCTGCCGCCGGCGCGTGTGGTTCGCGCTGGGCGTGTGCGCGCTGGTGGGGGAGCTGGCGGCCTTTAAGTATCTGGGTTTTTTTACCGGAGGAGCCGTGCGCGTTTCGTGGGTCCCGCTGGGGCTGAGCTTTTTCACCTTCCAGCAGATCTGGTATTTGAAGGAGCGCTATCAGGGCCGCGAGCAGGGCCAGACGCTGGAGGATTACACCCTCTATTCCCTCTTTTTCCCCACGATCACCTCCGGGCCCATCCTGCGACCGGACGCGTTTTTCCCCCAGCTCTCCCAGAGCCGCTTTCTCCATCCCACGGCCCAAGACGGGGCGGCGGGCGTGTATGCCATCTGCTGCGGCGCCATGAAAAAGGCGCTGCTGGCGGACCCGCTTGGAATTGTGGTGGGCAACGGCTGGGCCCATTTGGGGGAGCTTTCTGCGCCGGAGGCATGGCTCACCATGCTGGGCTATACGTTTCAGCTCTATTTTGACTTTTCCGGTTATTGCGACATCGCCGCCGGGTCGGCCCGACTTTTGGGCGTGCGCCTGCCGGTGAACTTCAATTCGCCGTACCGCAGCTTGTCGGTCACGGAGTTTTGGAAGCGCTGGCACATCACGCTGACCAGCTTTTTGCGGGAGTGCCTCTATTTCCCGCTGGGCGGCAGCAGGCGCGGAGCGATCCGGACGGATGTCAATATCATGATCGTCTTTCTGGTGAGCGGCTTTTGGCACGGCGCCGGGTGGACGTTTTTGGTCTGGGGCGCGCTTCACGGGCTGGCGCAGGTGGTCGAACGGGCCCTTGGCGCGGGACGGGAGCGGCTGCCCCGGGCGCTTCGCTGGGCGCTGACGTTCTTGTTTGTCAATCTGGCGTGGGTCTTTTTCCGGGCCCCGGATCTGGCGGGCGCGGCGCAATTGCTCCGTGCGGCGGTGTCCGGCGGCCTTGCCGCGCCGGAGGCATGGCTTGCAACGGGGCTTTACACCATGGAGACCAGCGCCGCGGAGCTGGTGGTTCCGGCCTTGGCTAACTGGACGGTTCCGGTGCGGCTTGCGGTGCTCTTTGCGGCGGCGTTTTGCACGGCGCTGTGGCCCCGCAATGCCGTGGGCGAGATGGACGCGTTTCGCCCCACGCCCCTGCGCGCCGCCGTGGTGACGGTGGGCATGGTCTGGGCGATTTTGTCATTCACCGGCGTGGCCACGTTTATCTATTCCAACTTTTAAGGAGGCTCCATGAGAAAGTCGTATGGGCGCTGGGTCT
>CAZKMN010000010.1:0-8879 GCA_964553905.1 uncultured Oscillibacter sp. | reverse complement strand
CTGCGCGGTGCTTGCGGGCGTGCTGGCGCTTTTGACGCTTTGCGCCGCCGTGGTCTACACGGTGGACCCCTGCTTTTATTACCGGATGCCCACCCGCCGGGAAAGCGTTTTTTTCAGTGAGCGCTATCAGTCGGCGGGGCTCATTCGCAACGTCCCGGCCGATACGGTGGTGCTGGGGACCTCCATGACGGCCAATTACCGCGCCAGCGAGATCGGCGCGGCGTTTGGCGGCACGGGCTTGCGGATCACGCTGCCGGACGGGTATCTCAGCGAGTTCGATCAGGCGGTGGGTTTGCTGTTCCGCAAACAGACGCCAAAGCGCCTGCTCTTCGGACTGGACGCCAACATCCTTGTTCGGGATGAAAGCGGTCTGACCGGCGCGATGCCGGCGTATCTATACAACGCCGACCCGCTGGACGACGCGCAGTATCTTTTGAATAAGGACACACTCTATTATAGCGCCTATGCGCTGCTGGCGGACCGGTGGGGACAGGGCGAGAGCGTGGACGAGGGCTTCACCTGGGGTGAGGACATCTGGTGGAACCACGCCACCGCGCTGGCGGAATACGACCGGCCGGAGATCGCGGAAACGGGCATTCCCGCCGAGAGCTACCTTGCCCATACGCGGGAGAATTGCACGGTGGTGCTGGAGTGGGCGCAAGCCCATCCGGAGACGGAATTCGATGTGTTTTTCCCGCCGTACAGCATGCTCTATTGGGATAAGCAGCAGCGGCAGGGGACCACGCAGGCCGTGTTTGCTGCGCTGGGCGAGGCGTCGGAGCTCCTGACCCGGCAGGAAAATATCCGCCTGTTTTTCCCACTGGGGGACGCAGAGATCGTCACCAATCTGGATGAATACTGTGATTATGTCCACCATTCTGCGGCAGTTGGGCAAAAAGTGCTGGCGCTGCTGCAAGCGGGCGAGGATCAGATCACCCAAGAAAATTATCGGGAAGTACTCGCCAGTTGGCAGGACTTTGTGATACACTATGACTACGAAAAATTTTATGAAACGGCCTATTGGCAGCAGTGGAATGCCCGGCATGCGGCGTGAACCTTGCGGGAGGAATAGAACATGACAAAACAGAGCAATATCCGAAACTTTTCGATCATTGCCCATATTGACCACGGCAAGTCCACTCTGGCGGACCGGCTGCTGGAAACCTGCGGCGCAGTTACGGACCGGGAGATGGAAAGCCAGCTTCTGGACAATATGGATCTGGAGCGGGAGCGGGGCATCACCATCAAGGCCCGGGCTGTGAAGCTGAACTATCAGGCCCATGACGGCGAGGTGTATGAGCTGAACCTGATCGATACGCCGGGCCACGTGGACTTTAACTATGAAGTCTCCCGCTCTCTGGCTGCCTGCGAGGGCGCGGTGCTGGTGGTGGACGCCACGCAGGGCGTGGAGGCCCAGACGCTGGCAAACACCTATCTGGCGCTGGAGCATGATCTGGAGATTTTGCCGGTGTTCAATAAGATCGACCTGCCTGCCGCCGATCCGGAAAAGGCCAAGCATGAGGTGGAGGATATCATCGGCCTGCCCGCCATGGACGCGCCGGAGATCTCCGCCAAAATGGGCATCAACATCGAAGCGGTGCTGGAGGATGTGGTGGCCCATGTGCCTGCGCCCACCGGCGACGTGGATGCGCCGCTCAAGGCGTTGATTTTTGACAGCCAGTACGACAGCTATCGGGGCGTTGTGGTCTATCTCCGGCTGATGGAGGGCACGCTCTCCGTGGGGCAGACGGTGAAAATGATGGCCTCCGGCGCGACCTATACGGTGGTGGAGTGCGGACACCTGCTGCCGCTGGGCATGGAGCCGTGCAAGACGCTGGAAGCCGGCGAGGTGGGCTACTTCACCGCCAGCATCAAAAACGTGAAGGATACCCGGGTGGGCGATACCGTGACAAATGCCCAGCGTCCCACAGCGGCGCCGCTGCCGGGTTATCGTCCGGTGCAGCCCATGGTCTACTGCGGCATTTACACGGAGGACGGGTCCAAATTCCCGGATCTGCGGGATGCGCTGGAAAAGCTCCAGCTCAACGATGCGTCCCTCTCCTTTGAGCCGGAGACGTCTGCCGCGCTGGGCTTTGGCTTTCGCTGCGGCTTTTTGGGCATGCTTCATATGGAGGTCGTGCAGGAGCGGCTGGAGCGGGAATTCGATCTGGATCTGGTGACCACCCTCCCCTCCGTCATCTATCACGTCTATAAAACCGACGGGTCCATGGTTTTGGTGGATAACCCCCATAACTACCCGGACCCCACCGTCATCGAGCACGGAGAAGAGCCCTATGTGAAGGTGTCCATCATTGCGCCCAACGACTATGTGGGCAATATCATGCCCATGTGTCAGGACCGCCGGGGCGAGTTCAAGGACATGCAGTATCTGGACACCAATCTGGTGGAGCTCCATTATCAAATGCCCCTCAACGAGATCATCTATGATTTCTTTGACACCCTCAAGGCCAACACCAAGGGCTATGCCTCGCTGGATTACACCCTTTCGGGGTATCGTCCCAGCGAGCTGGTGAAGGTGGATTTGAAACTGAATGGCGAGGGCGTGGACGCGCTGAGCTTCATTGCCCATAAGGATAAGGCCTATCCCAGAGCCCGTCGGCTGTGTGAAAAGCTGAAGGAAAACATTCCCCGCCAGCTCTTTGAAATTCCCGTGCAGGCCGCTGTGGGCGGCAAGGTCATCGCCCGGGAGACGGTCAAGGCCATGCGAAAGGACGTGCTGGCCAAGTGCTACGGCGGCGATATCAGCCGCAAGAAGAAGCTGTTGGAAAAGCAGAAAGAGGGCAAGAAGAAGATGCGGAGTCTGGGGTCCGTGCAGATCCCGACGGAGGCATTTTTGGCCGTCTTAAAGCTGGATGAATAAGCAGAAAAAAGACGTCACCGCATATGCGGCGACGCCTTTTTTTCGTAAAATCGGAGAAAGATTCATCCCATCTGACGTGACAGAGCGCGGATGCTCAGCAGTAGCGACGCATCCTCCAGCGGGAGCAGTTGAATCTGGGCCGTTTCCGCCCCGTAGGGAGCCAGCAAAGAGACGCACGGCAGGCACGCAAGCCGCGCCGTCACAGCGGACAGATGGAGCGCCCGCCGCAAATCGCCCCGCAGGGGCGAGGGGGGGAGACGGCGCAACAGGGCGGCTATGAGCTGCCGGTAGGAAAGCGCCGGCGGAAGCGTCTGGGGGGAATTGGGAAAGCTCCGGCAAAGACCGCTTGTAAGGTCGACCTCCGCCAAAAGCAGATAGTCCCGGCAAAGCAGACGCAAAAGCGCCGCGTCCGCCGGCGGCGGGGTGGGAATGGTGTGGAAAAAAACCTCCAGATGGCCGCTTTTCGGATCGCGTGCCAGATCAGCCAGCGTACGGCCCCAGAGCTGCAAGCCGTCGTCCAGCGTCAGCGGGTGCTCCAGCTCCAGATGGACGCGACCCTGAGAAAAAGCGCCGCGCAGCGCCGCGAGGGAAAAAAGCGCAGTCCATTGGGTCCGCTGCTCCGCTTGGGGAATGTTGTCCCGCATGTGGGTGAGACAGGAGCGGGCGGTGTTGCCAAAGAGCACCCGCATGAGGTGGCTGCTGTCGCTTTGCGCGTCCAAAATGCGGTCCTCGGTCAGATCCAGACGGGCGGAGGCAACGGCTGCGCCCTGCTGAGAATAGGCCTTGAGCAATTGGCGGTAGCGGGTTTCGGCGGCTTTGCGGGCGGTGATGTCCTCCGCCTTGCCCAGCAGACGGCACACGCTGCCTGCGCGGTCAAAAAGGCTCACGTGGGTCAGCTCGTACCAGCGCCAGCCATCGCCGTTGTAGTTGGCGCGGAAGTCCAGCGTGCCCGCACCCGGCTTGGCGGCGGCGCGCCGAAGCTCGGCGCAGACCCGGCGGCAGTCGTCAGGATGCAGCGTGGGGGAGTGCTCCATCGCCTCAAAAAAGGCGCTCTCGGTGCGCTCGGAGCGGCGATTGTCCCGTCCCGGAAACGTAATGCGCCCGGAGCCGGTCCCGGGATCGTAGTCCAGCGTGAGGACGGAGGAGCGCTCCAGCAGCAGATCGCAGAGCTGGGAGCGATCTCGCAGGGAACGCTCCGCCTCCTTTTGGGCGGTCACGTCCCGGAATGCGGCGTAGAGCAGCGTCTCGCCGTCGGTGTCGTACCACACGGCCTCCACGCAAAGCCACTGGGCGGGAGCGCCGGAAAAGCGGCAGATGTGACGCAGAGGCAAACCCTGTGCCCGTGCGTCCGCCGCCGCCTGTGTCAGCGCAGGCTGATCTTCCGGGTGGATGCGCCAGAGGGGTGTTTGCTCCAGATGGCGCGTCAGCTCGCTTCGGCTCTCTCCCAGCAGTCGAAGAAGCTCTGCGCTGGCCCAGAGGAGCTGGAGCGCCTTTGCATCCCCCACACGAAAAAGAGCAAACGGGGCGGGCAAATGGGACAAAAGCGCCTGAAATTGCTGCTGCGCCCGGTCCAGTCGCTGCGTGGCTTCCTCCAGATGGGACTGGGAGCGGCGAAAGGAGTCGATATCCAGCACGGCGGCGTAAAACGAGACGGTTCCCTCGGCGGCGGAGAGGATCTCTGCCCGCAGATTCACCCACAGCGGAGAGCCCTCTTGGCGCAGCAGGCGCAGCTCCAGATCCACCGCCGTCCGGTTGCGTTGGGCGTCCAGCAGCGCTTGCAGCACCTCCGGCCAGTCCTCGGGGTCGATGAGGGCGGAAAAATCGTCGGCAAAACGGTCCAGCAGCTCCCGCTGGGTCCAACCCAGCAGCCCGCAAAGACGCTGGCTGAAAGAGAGGCACCGGAGCCCTGCGCGGCTCAGCTCCAAAACGGCCACTGCCCCGGGCATGGTCTCCGCCAGCCGGGAGGCAGGGTCCTTCGCCATGTCCTGATCGCTGTCCAAAATGCAGCCAACCACGCCGTAAAGCGCCTGATAGCAGGTGATCCGCAGGTGCGCGCCGGTGACAGCCGCGTAGGAAAAGGTGGTGGCAGAGCCGGAAAAAGCCACCTGCTGGACCGGCTCAAAGGCGGAGAGCTGGGAGGCGGGAAAGCGGTGGGTGAGGTGCTGACCTTGCAGATTCTCAGCCGGAAGCCCCAACATCCGGGCGGCGGAGGGATTGGCAAAGTGGCAGACCAAATCCACCATGGAGCCGCTGCCGTCTGTGATGACCTCCATCAGCAAAAAGGGAATGCGGCTTTGCTGAAATGGCGTTGTAAACTTTTTGAGATGCTTCGCCACGGCGCGACCTCCTTCTAAAAACTGCTTCTATTATAGCGGCGCAGCCGGGTTTTTGCAACGAAAACAGGCCAAAATTGGCGGAAAATAGACAAAAAAGGTCAACCTTTGCGGAAATGCACAAAAGTAGTACCTCTGGAGGCAAAAAGTCTAGAACCTCCATGGCATGGAAAGGATTGACTGTTTTTCCAAAAGCTATCATAATGTTTTAAAATACGGAAAATGAGGAAATTGCGGCGAAAAAGCGGGAGGAAACATGAAAAAAGGATATTTGGTGTTACAGACCGGCCGGGTATTTGAGGGCGTTCGCTTCGGCGCGGAGCGAGATACCATCGGCGAGCTGGTGTTTACCACCGGCATGTGCGGCTACATCGAGAACCTGACAGACCCCGGCTACGCGGGACAGATCGTCCTGCAAACCTATCCACTCATCGGCAATTACGGCGTCATCCGGGAGGATTTTGAAGGTCCCTGCGCCGTCAGGGGCTATGTGGTGCGGGAATGGTGCGACGCGCCGTCCAATTTCCGAACGGACTGCGATCTGGACGCTTTTTTAAAGGAGCAGAATGTGCCCGGACTTTGCGGCGTGGATACCCGGGAGCTCACCCGCATCATCCGGGAGCACGGCGTGATGAACGCGGCGATCTGCGACGAGATCCCCTCTGATTTGCAGGCGGTGGAGACGTATGCCGTCACCGGAGAAGTGGCCCGGGTGACGTGCGATGCCCCCTCCGTGCATCCGGCGCAGGGCCCGGAGCGCTTTCGTCTCTCCCTGCTGGATTACGGCGCGAAGCGCAGCCTTGTCCGGGCGCTGCAAAACCGGGGCTGCACCGTGACGGTGCTGCCCGCCTCCACCCCAGCCGAGACGGTTTTGGCTGCAAAGCCAGACGGCGTGGTGCTCTCCGACGGCCCCGGAGATCCGGCGGAAAACGTCCGGGAGATCGCGCAAATTCAAGCGCTTTTGGGAAAGACGCCGCTGCTGGGGCTGGGACTTGGTCACCAGATGACGGCGCTGGCCGCCGGCGCTGCAACCAGCCGGCTCAAGCAGGGACACCGGGGCGCCAACCAGCCCGTGCGGGATCTGAACGGGACGCGGACCTACATCACGGCCCAAAACCATGGCTACGCCGTGGAGACGGACACGCTCAAGCGGGGACAGGTCCGGTATGTAAACGCCAACGACCAAACCTGCGAGGGCATCGACTACCCGGTGGACAGAGCCCTGACCGCGCAGTTTGAACAGACGCAGTTCCTGCTGGACCGCTTTGTAGCGCTCATGAAAGGGGGCGACCTGTAATGCCGCTCGATACCAAAATTCAAAAAGTCCTTGTCATCGGCTCCGGCCCCATCGTCATCGGGCAGGCCGCCGAATTTGACTATGCCGGCGCGCAGGCCTGCCGGGTTTTGAAAGAGGCTGGCATCAACGTGGTGCTGTGCAATTCCAACCCCGCCACCATCATGACCGATCAGGCCATGGCGGACGAGATCTATCTGGAGCCGCTCACGACAACGAGCATCAAGCGCATCATCCGCAAGGAGCGCCCGGACAGCATTTTGGCGGGTCTTGGCGGACAGACCGGCCTGACCATTGCTATGCAGCTGGATCAGGAGGGCTTTTTGGAACAGGAGGGCGTCCGTCTGCTGGGCACCGACGCCAGAGCCATTTCCCGGGCGGAGGATCGGGAGCTTTTCAAGGAGGCCATGGCGGAGATCGGACAGCCGGTCATCGCCTCGGACATTGCGGAGACGGTGGAGGGCGCGCTGGACGTGGCCCGGCGCATCGGATATCCCGTCATCGTCCGTCCCGCCTTCACGCTGGGCGGAGCCGGAGGCGGCGCGGCGGAAAATGAAGAAGAGCTGCAAATCATTGCCCGGACGGGACTGGACGCCTCGCCCATCACGCAGATTCTTGTGGAAAAGGCGATCTTCGGCTGGAAAGAGATTGAGTTTGAGACGATGCGGGACAGCGCCGGAAACGCGATCATCGTTTGCTCCATGGAAAATCTGGACCCCGTGGGCGTGCATACCGGCGATTCCATCGTGGTGGCGCCCACCCAGACGCTGGCGGCAAAGGAATATCAGATGCTCCGTCAGGCGTCGCTGGATATTGTGACCAGCCTTGGGATCGTGGGCGGCTGCAACTGCCAGCTTGCGCTGAATCCGGATACCTTTGAATATGCGGTCATCGAGGTGAACCCCCGGGTGAGCCGCTCTTCCGCGCTGGCCAGTAAGGCCACCGGCTATCCCATTGCCAAGATCACCGCCAAGGTGGCGCTGGGCTACACGCTGGACGAGATTAAAAACGACATCACCGGAAAGACCTGCGCCTGCTTTGAGCCGTCGGTGGACTATATCGTGGTGAAAATGCCCAAGTGGCCCTTTGATAAATTCACGGACGCCAGCCGCAAGCTGGGCACCCAGATGAAGGCCACCGGCGAGGTCATGGCAATTGCGTCCAGCTTTGAAATGGCGCTGATGAAGGCCGTCCGGGGCGCGGAAGTGGGCATGGACAGCCTGAATCGCAAGGGCGATGACGCGCCCCTCCGGGAGCGATTGACCCGGGTGGACGACCACCGGCTCTTCACGGTGTTCGAGGCGCTGAAAGCCGGAATCTCTCTGGACGAAATTTTTGCCGCGACAAAGATCGACCGCTGGTTTTTGGCAAAGCTCAGACATTTGGCGGACTTTGAACTGGCGCTCGCGGACGGAGGGCTCACGCCGGAGCGGTACGAGCAGGGTAAAAAGCTGGGCTATCCGGACGAAACGCTGCTGCGGCTCTCCGGCGTGGAAGCGCTCCCCTGCGACAGCGCTGTCGCCGCCTATAAAATGGTGGACACCTGCGCCGCGGAATTTGACGCGGAGACGCCGTATTTTTATTCCGGCTTTGATTCCGCCTGCGAATCCCGCACCTTCCCCCGCTCGGGAAAGCCCGTGGTCATCGTCCTTGGCTCCGGACCCATCCGCATCGGACAGGGCATCGAGTTTGACTATTCCTCCGTGCATTGCGTGTGGACGCTCAAGGAGCTGGGCTACGAGGTGGTCATCGTCAACAACAACCCCGAAACCGTCTCCACGGACTACGATACCGCCGACCGGCTGTACTTTGAGCCGCTGCATCCGGAGGATGTGATGCAGGTCATCCGGGCGGAGCATCCGGTGGGCGTTGTGGTGGCGTTCGGCGGACAAACCGCCATCAAGCTCACAAAATTTTTGGACCGGCAGGGCGTTCGCATTATGGGCACCTCGGCGGAATCCATTGATATGGCGGAGGATCGGGAGCGGTTCGACGCCCTGCTGGAGCGCTTTCACATCAAGCGTCCCCGCGGCATGGCCATCACAGGGATGGACGAGGCCCTCTCCGCCGCCCATGAGCTGGGCTATCCCGTGCTGCTGCGGCCCAGCTACGTCATCGGCGGGCAGAATATGGTCATTGCCCATAACGACGAGGACGTGCGGACGTATATGGAGGTCATCCTCTCCGGCAAGATTGAAAATCCCGTGCTGGTGGACCAGTACCTCATGGGCAAGGAGCTGGAGGTGGACGTCATCTCCGACGGCACCGATGTGCTCATCCCCGGCGTCATGCAGCACATCGAGCGCACCGGCGTCCACAGCGGCGATTCCATTGCGGTGTATCCTCCGTTTTCCATTGGGGACCAGATGCT
>CAZKMN010000009.1:0-20732 GCA_964553905.1 uncultured Oscillibacter sp. | reverse complement strand
GAGGCGATGTCCAGCAGCACATAGTATGCGCCCTCCGGGACGGTGTGGCGAATGCCCAAGGCATCCAGACCGTCCAGAAAAAGGCGGCGCTTGCGGGTGTAGGTCGCCAGCAGATCGTCATAGTATTCCTGCGGAAAGCGCAGCGCAGGCAGCACGGCCTCCATCAGCGGCGCGGCGCAGCCCACCGTCAAAAAGTCGTGGACTTTTTTGGCCCGGTCGATCACAGGCTCCGGAGCGATGAGATAGCCCAAACGCCAGCCGGTGATGGAATAGGTCTTGGAAAGGGAGGAACAGGACACGGTCCGCTCCCACATGCCGGGCAGCGTGGCAAAGTAGGTGTGGCGTCCGGGGGCATAGACCAGATGCTCATAGACCTCGTCTGTGATGACATATGCGTCATACCGGCTGGCGAGCTGGGCAATGCACTCCAGCTCCGGACGGGTAAAGACCCGTCCGCAGGGGTTCGAGGGGTTGCACAGCACCAGCGCTTTCGCGCCCTGTCGGAACGCATCCTCCAGCACGTTGGGATCAAAGGTAAATGCGGGCGGCGCCAAGGGCACATAGACGGCCTCCGCTCCGGCCAAAATGGTGTCCGCGGCGTAATTTTCATAAAACGGGGAGAACACCACCACCTTGTCGCCGGGATTGGTGACGGTCATCATGGCGCACATCATGGCCTCCGTGGACCCGCAGGTGGCCACGATCTCTCGGTTGGGGTCGATGGTCCGGCCCATGAGACGGCTTTGCTTGGCAGCCAGCGCCTCCCGGAAGTTTTGCGCGCCCCAAGTCACGGCGTACTGGTGCGGCCCCTCGTGGGCGACCTCTGCCAGACGGTCCAAAATAGCCTGTGGCGGGTCGAAATCGGGGAATCCCTGAGAGAGATTGACGGCTTCATATTGCAAAGAGACGCGGGTCATACGCCGAATCACGGAATCGGTAAAGCCGGCGGTGCGGCGGGAGAGGGGCTGAGACATGAAGATCACTCCTTCTGAAACTGCGAATCCATGGGTATCAAAAGTATCATACCGAAAATTGGGTAAAAAAGCCATGCCAAAATAAAAAGAACCCCCAAAGAGCGGAAAATATTCTTTGGACTATTCCAGAAAACGTGGTAAAATGACCACAAAGAGGCTATTTGGAAAGGATGATCCACCATGAATGAAACATTGAAGGTTTTGCGAGAGCGCCGCAGCATTCGCAAGTACAAGCCCGAGCAGATTTCACCCCGGCAGTTGGACGAGATTTTGGACAGCGGTACATGGGCGGCTTCCGCGAAGGGCCTGCAAGACGCCGTGATGGTCGTGGTACAGGACGCGGAAACCATTTCCTATATGAGCCGCCTGAATGCAGAGATTCAGGGAAAACCCAACACGGACCCTTTCTATGGCGCACCCACGGTTGTGGTGGTTTTGGCGGACGGCGAGAAGGAGAACTGGCTGCAAGACGGCTCGCTGGTGCTGGGCAACCTCATGAACGCCGCGTGGTCGCTGGGCGTTGGCTCCTGCTGGATCAACCGGGCCAAAGAGCTCTTCGACATGCCCGAGGGCAAGGCGCTTCTGGCCAAATGGGGACTGCCGGCGAGCCTGCGCGGTGTGGGCAATTGCATTTTGGGCTATGCCGACGGAGCTGTGCCTGCGCCAAAGCCCCGAAAAGACGGCTTTATCGTGCGGGTTTGAGAGGAGCACAGGATGAAGGATTCTCTCAAGCAGGTGACCCATGTGCAGAATATCCGCTATGAAAAGGAAGCAGAGCGGCTTTACATCATCGACCAGACCCTGCTGCCCAATGAGGAGCGGGAGATCTCGTAAAGCCGCTCTCGTTGGAGACGGCGGAGCAGATGTTTGACGCCATCCGCCTTTTGAAGGTCCGGGGCGCTCCGGCCATCGGAATTTGCGCGGCATACTGCCTTTACCGTCTGGCTCTGGATATAAAAGACAACGGCGAGGTGTTTTTGAAAGCATTCAACGCCGCAGGCGCGTATCTCAAGAGCTCACGCCCCACGGCGGTGAATCTGGGCTGGGCTGTGGGCGTGATGGAGGAAACTGCCGCCGCCTTTGCAGGGGGTCCACGGCCTGCGCTGCTGGAGGCGCTGTACGCAAAAGCGGTGGAAATCCATGAGGATGATATCGCCAAGTGTACCGCCATTTCCGAATACGGCCTGTCCCTTTTGAAAGAGGACGACGGCGTTTTGACGCACTGTAATGCCGGCCCCCTTGCCACTTCTCGCTATGGAACGGCGCTGGGCCCCCTTTTGATGGCTGCGGAGCGGGGCGTTCGGCTGCGGGTGTTTTCCGACGAGACGCGACCGCTGCTGCAAGGCGCGCGGCTGACCAGCTATGAGCTGTTCCGCGCGGGCGTGGATGTGACGCTGATCTGCGACAACATGGCCTCTGTGGTCATGAAAAACGGATGGGTGCAGGCCTGCTTTGTGGGCTGCGACCGGGTGGCTGCCAACGGGGATACCGCCAACAAAATCGGCACCTCCGGCGTGGCGATTCTGGCCAAACACTACGGAATTCCGTTTTATGTGCTGGGCCCGACCAGCACCATCGACATGGCCTGCCCCGACGGCGCCCACATCCCCATCGAGCTGCGCTCCGGCGAGGAGATCAAGACCATGTGGTACGAAAAACCCATGGCGCTTCCCGGCGTGAAGTGCTACAATCCCGCCTTCGATGTGACAGATCACGAGCTGATTGCGGGAATTATCACGGAAAAAGGAATTTGTCGCCCGCCCTATACGCAAACGCTGGCGGCGCTCTTTCAAAAATAAGGAGGAAACGATTATGGCAACACCTTCTGCCTGCAACGAGGCCAGACCCGGCGATATCGCCAAGGCCGTGCTGATGCCCGGTGACCCTCTGCGGGCCAAATTTGTGGCCGAGCACTATCTGGAAGATCCGGTCTGCTTCAACACGGTGCGAAATATGCTGGGCTATACGGGCACATATCGGGGTAAGCGCATTTCTGTGATGGGCCACGGGATGGGCGTTCCTTCCATTGGACTTTACACCTATGAGCTCTACCAGTTTTACGGCGTGGAATCCATCTTGCGAATCGGGTCTGCCGGCGGCGTCAGCGATGACGTGCACGTCCGGGACGTGGTGATCGCCATGGGCGCGTCCACCAATTCTCACTTTGCCGATCAATACGGCTTCCCCGGTCAGCTTTGCGCCACCGCCACCTATTCGCTGCTGCGCTCGGCTGCGGCGGCCGCCGAAAAACTGGGCGTGCGGACGGACGTGGGGCAGGTGTTCACCGCCGACCAGTTCTATAACGACAACGCGGCGGCGGGGGAGCTCTATCGCCGGTTCGGCATTTTGGCGCTGGAGATGGAGACGGCCGGCCTTTACTGGACGGCGCAGCGTTTGGGCAAGCAGGCGCTTTCCATCCTGACGATCTCCGACCACATTTTTACTGACGAGGCGCTCTCCGCCGAGGAGCGACAGGATTCCTTCCATGAGATGATGGAAATTGCTCTGGAGACGGCGTGGGAGTCTCTAAAGGAGTAAAACATGGGACTGTTTGGAAAACGACAAGTCGCATTTGAAACCAAAGGAAACAGCGCCCGCTGGAAAGCGGCGAAGAAAAAGCTGAAGGATGCAGGCATTCAAATCATGGAATCCGGGTCTTATGATACCGAAGCCCCTGTGTGCGGCTGCGGCGCAAAGCTGGACATCCGGGATTTTGGCCCAAAAGGAAAGATCGATCGCCGCACCTACTATATCTCTGTCCGTCCGGAGGACGTTTCCGCCGCACAGGCCGTTTTGTCCGGGATTTGAAAAAAGCGAACGGGACGCAAGTCCCGTTCGCTTTTTTCGTTTATTTTTTGGCTCGATCATTTGTTGTGCAGATCCTTGTGGGTTTGGGCATAGGAATCCAAGAGGTGTTCAAATTGGGCTCGCCTCTCGTCCCGACTGCGGATTTGCAGCCGATCCAGCAGGGAACAGAGCGTCTCCAGCTCCGAAGGAGAGAGCGTTTGAACAAGCCAGGTAAAGTAAAAGGCCTCCGCGTCTACCTTGGCATCTCGCAGCGCCTCCCCTTTGGGCGTCACAAAAAGCTGCTTGCGCCGGGCGTCTACCGGGTGGGTGCGGCGCTCCAGATATCCGGAGGATTCCAACTTTGCGGCCCGCCGGGCCACGGTGCTCTTGTCCTGATAATAAAGCTGGCGCAGGTCCTCCTGCGTGATGCCGGGCCGATGGCGGACCGTGTGGATCATGTCGTAGTCGGAAAGGCTCAAATCCGCGTTGCCCAGCGCCTTAGAAACAAAGCGCTGGACGTCTCGGTCGATTTTTCGGATTTTGCGGTCGGTAGGGTCCATGGGTGCGCCTCCTTGCAAACAAAGCGGGCCGATTTTGGCAATTGCAGTCAACTTCCCAAATGCTTTTTGACACATCCTACAATTCGTTGCGTAACGCAACAAATTGTGTTGACAACCACCCTCACCGGGCCTATGATACAGACGTGGATACCACTTGGGCGCTGGGAGCCCATGAAACCACGGAACACCTCTTGCCGCTCGGGAACGGCAGGAATCTCATCAGCGTACCGGGACCGATCATCCCGGTGCGCTTTTTTTGCGTAAAAGGATCAGCGTGCGCGTCACACCAAGGCGTCCAGCGCTGCCTTTTCGGTCAGAATGGTGTGATACGCATCCTCCAGACCGTCACTTTGCCCTTGCCGCAGCGGCTCCACAATGGCGCAAATGGCGTTATAGAGGGGGGTCAGCCCCAGATTCCCGGCCACACCCTTGAGGGAATGGGCGGCGTCAAAGGCGGCGGAAGAATCCTTCTGGGCCAAAGCCTGCCCCAGCGTCTCGAAGCCGGGGTCCTGTAAAAACAGATGGAAACACTCGGCGTAAAGCACCTCATCGCCCAAAAATCGATCCATTGTGCCGTCGATGTCGGCGCCCCTGTTCCGCAGACTTGTAAGCAACGCAGTCATCATGCTCACTCCGTTACGATCAGAGCGACCAGCTCTACCGGCGCGGCTGTCTGGTTTTCCAGAGAATGGCGCTGACCATACCCTGTGGCGCAGACGTCGCCGGGGTGAACGGTTCGCAGGACGCCGTTGTCCGAAAACACGGCGTCGCCCTGAAGAATGTAATAAAATTCCGTCTCGTGCTGGTGATCGTGCTCTCCAATGGAGCAGCCGGGGTCCAGCGTGATGTGTGCAAACAGCCTTCCATGTCCATAAAGACCCTGAGCGTCTGTGAGCTCCCGGATGTGGACCAGACCTTTGCCGTTATGGACGCAGACATCCCGCACGGGACACTGCTCAGACGGTGTGTACATTTCCGAATTCCTCCTTCGGCTCCCTGTGCTTGCGCGGGCAAGGATAGGATGATATGATGTTTTATATTGTAGCAGAGCGAGGTAAAAAAGTCCAGAACACGCCGGAGGAAAAGGGAAGAAGAATGAAAAAATTTTTGATTTTAGCGACAGGTTTGGCCCTTTTGGTCGGCTTGAGTGGCTGCCGGAGCAAGGAGCCCCCTGCGCCGCCTGTCCAAACACCGGAAAAAGCCGGGACATTGCGGCTGGAATTTTCTCCCGTGGGCGGGGAACCGGCAACGCAGATGCAGCAGTTACGGACGCTCAAGGAGCTCTTGCAAACCGCGCTGGCGGATGCGGGCGTGGATGTGGCGGAGGTGCGGTTGACGCTGGGGTCCAGCCCTGCCGCGACCGCGCAGGCTGTGGCGGAGGACGGCGTGGACGCGGCGTTTTTGCCGTGGGAGACGCTGGAGGAATTTGGCGGCGGCGAGGTTTTGATGACCGAGGCGTGGCCCGCTGTCTCTGCCGATGGCGGGATTCCGGCGGATTGGAATGGACAGGCCGTTTGCCGGACGGGCGCGTGGCGCGCCGGGCAGCGGGCACTGGTGACGGCGGGCCCCTCCTCTTACGGCAGACAACTGGCTTCCCGCATGCAAAGCGGCCGGGAGCTGACATGGGAAGAGCTGTCCCGCGCCAGATGGGGACTGGCAGGAGAGCGCTCCAGAGCTGCTGCGGATCATTTTCTGGAGGCGGGCGGAGGGATGCTTTCGGCGCTGGAGCAGACGATGGACTGCGCCGGGGATGAAGAGCTGCTGGCGGCCTTGGCGGGCCAGCAGATCGATCTGGCGGTTTTGCTGGCGGACAGCCGCATCGACCACGCGGAGCGCTGGCAGCGCAGCGTGGAAACTGGCGGCTTTGGCCGGGAGGCGTCGATCTGGGAGGAGACGACCGTGGTGGGCGTGACGGAGCCAATTTACGGATCGACCCTGACCACCGGGACTGAGAGCCTGTGGGCCGCACCTCCGTTTTCAACGGCGCTGGAGACGGCAATGGAAACGCTGGCGGAACAGGAATCCCTGACGGCTCTGACCGGCGCGGCTCGCTTTGCACGCTGGAAAACCTGAGAAAAGAGAGAAAAAGACTTGACATTCAAGTCCCTTGATAGTTTACGCTGGGGCAAAAGGAGGCGGTACAATGACCAGTAAAGAGATGGAAGAGCGGTCCGGAGTACCACGGGCCAATATCCGCTATTATGAGGCGGAGGGGCTGCTGACCCCGGCACGCAGCAAGAACGGCTATCGGGATTACAGCGAAAAAGATCTCGCGGACCTGAATAAGATCAAGCTGCTGCGGCGGCTGGGCGTGTCGCTGGAGAGCTTGAAAGCTCTGCGAAATGGCGCAAGGACGCTGAGCGAGGTGCTGGAGGAGCGGACGGTGGATCTCGCGGCGGAGCGAGAGACGCTGGAGCGGGTGGCTCAGGTTTGCGGGGACTTGCAAAGCGCCGGAGAGCGCTTTGAGACGTTGGATGCTGCGGTGTATCTCCGCGCTCTGGACGAGAACAGGCCGCTGCCTGCGCTGCCTGAGAGCGATACGCTGCCCACCGTGACCAGCATCCCCCGCCGGTTGTTTGCGCGGCTTTTTGACTGGTATCTGACCCTCTCTGCCCTGCTGTGCCTCATGAGCCTGCTGGGGCAGAGCCCCGCCGGGATGAATGACTTTGCCGTGGGCCTTGGGGTGGCCCTGCTCACGCTGCTTTTGGAGCCGCTGCTGCTGCGCCTGTTTGCCACCACGCCGGGCAAGGCGCTGCTGGGACTGCGTATTCACGAAATGGACGGGCGCAAGCTCCCCTATGGAGAGGGCCTGACGCGGACACTGCTTTTATATTGGTACGGCTTTGGCGCGGGCATTCCTATCTGGTCTTTGGTTCAGCTCTACCGCAGCATGAAACGCTGCTTGGATCAAGAGCCCCAGCCGTGGGACGCGGACACGGCGTATACGGCCCGGCCCTTCCGGCCGCTGAGCGCAGCGGCGTATGTTCTGGCGGCGGCGCTTTTGGTGGCGGGGACGGAAGCAATCAACAGCGCCAGCCAGTTTCCCCCTAACCGGGGGGATCTGACCGTGGCGGAGTTTGCGGAAAACTTTAACCGCCAGGCAGCCTATCTGGGCGCTGAACTTAGTGAAAGTCTGGATGAAAACGGACAATGGCAGGCCCCGGCCTACACGGACACATTCGTGGTTTCTCCAACGGCAGACTGGCCCGAGGCCCGGGCGTTTCGCTACACGGTGGAAGATGGGCGCCTGACCGCCGTCACGCTGGAGGCCGCCGTGGAAAATACCGGCGACTGGCTCGAGCTTCCCACAAACGAGATGGCGCTTGCCGTGGCCGCCTTTACGTGGGCCCAGCCGGATGCACCGTTTTTTCCGGGGGAGCGCAGAGCGCTTTTGGAGAAAGTGACTGCCGTCGGGGAGGAGGGCTATGTGCTTCATCAGGCAGGCACAGTCATTACGCTGGAATGGGAGCAGCAGGGCTTTTACCATTCTACATTGGGCATGTTCGTCCCGGAGGACGACTGGAAAAACGCGCTGCACTTTGCCTTTACCATCGCCTTGGAGCACTGACGGTCAGGGTGGATCGGGGCGGTCAAATTCTCGTAGCCGTTCTCCTTTTTTTGCAGGTGGTTTGTGCAAAATGCAGAATTTACACAGGTAGTGAATTACCACTTTACTTTGCTAACAAAATAAAGTAAAATAAAGCCAATCACCACGCATAAAGGAGGGCCTCCCCATGGAATTGGACTGGAACGTGCTCAAGCCGCAGGAGCGGTTATCGCTGCAACTGCGCCTGCTTTATGAGCAGGAGGGCTTTCGCAAGTACCATATGAGCCGGTTTGAGGAATATGGGCTCTATCAGGAAAATCGGCGCTTTTTGCCGGCGGAGCAGGTCATCACCTTTACCGATCTGGACGGGCGGTTGCTGGCGCTCAAGCCGGATGTGACGCTGTCCATCGCCAAAAATGCGCCGGCAGATGGGACGTGCAGCCGGTATTACTATTCGGAAAACGTCTATCGCCCCAGTCAGGAGAGCCACACGTTCCGGGAGATCAGTCAAATGGGCGTGGAGTGCATCGGTGCGGTGGATGAGGCTGTCATGGCGCAGACGGTGTCTCTGGCGCTGAAAAGTCTGGAACAGACGGGCAGGACCTTTGTGCTGGAGCTGAGCCACATGGGGTTTGCCTCGGGGCTTTTTGACGCCGTGGGCGCACCGGAGGGAATCCGACCCCGGCTGCTGGCCTGCATCCGGGACCGAAACCGGCATGAGCTGGCGAAGGCGGCGTCCTTGGCGGGTCTTTCCAAACAGGGGATCGACGCGCTTTGTATGCTTCCGTCGCTCAAGGGCCCGTGGGAGGAAACTTTGGCGGCAGCGGAGCCCATGGCGCTCAATGCCGCCATGGGAGCGGCGCTGGATGAGCTGCGCGGGCTGTGCCGAAAACTGGCGGCGCAGGGGCAGGGGGAAAAGCTGAGGCTGGATCTGTCTCTGGTCAACGACATGGACTATTATAACGGACTGGTGCTGCAAGGCTATCTTGCGGGGATTCCCCGGGCGGTGCTCAAGGGCGGACGCTATGATCCGCTGGCGGCGCAGTTCCGCTCCGACGCGAAGGCCATTGGCTTTGCCCTGTATCTGGATGAGCTGGAGCGCCTTTCGGACGGGGCGGAGAGCTGTTCCCCGGCGCCGGGGATGCTGAGCGTGGCGCTGCCCAAGGGCCGACTGGGGGACAAGGTTTATAAGCTGCTCTCCGGCGCGGGCTATGGCTGCGTGGAATCATACAGCGAGACGCGCAAGCTGGTGGTGGAAAATGTTGCCGCCGGAATTCGATATTTTCTGGTGAAGCCCAGCGATGTGGCTATTTATGTGGAGCGGGGCGCTGCGGATATCGGCATTGTGGGCAAGGATATTCTGGAGGAAGCCGGCGCGGATGTGTACGAGCTTTTGGATACGGGCCTTGGCAAGTGCCGGATGTGCGTGGCGGGACCGGAGGATTTTGAGGACGATCCGGGCCGCGCCCTGCGGGTGGCGACCAAATTTGTCTCCATTGCCAAGGCGTATTACGCCGCCCGGGGACGGGACATTGACGTTATTAAGCTGGGCGGCTCTATTGAGCTGGCACCGATTCTGGGACTGAGCGATGTGATCGTGGACATTGTGGAAACAGGCGTGACCCTGCGGGAAAACCACCTGAAGGTGCTCACGGAATTCATGCCCATTTCCGCGCGGCTCATTGCCAACCGGGCCAGCTATCAATTCAAGCGCGAGCAGATCGACACGCTGGCGGAAAAGCTGAGGGAGGTGACGGAGCAGTGATTGCCATTGAAGCATTGGAAGCGATAGCTCCCGAGACGCTCTTTCGCCGGGGCGACGAGACGGCGGAGCAGGTGGACGCGGCGGTAGACGCGATTCTTGCCGAGGTGCGCCGGGGCGGCGATGAGGCGCTGCGGCGCTATACCAGAGAATTAGACGGCGTGGAGCCATCCTCGCTGGAGATTTCGCAGGAGGAGATCGAGCAGGCGCTGGCTTCGCTGGAGATGGAGTTTTTGCACACGCTGGAGCTGGCGGCGGAGAACATCCGCCGGTTTCACAGCCAGCAGGTCCACCGGGATTTTGTGCTGACGGACCGACCCGGCGTTGTGCTGGGTCAGCGCTACACGCCGATCCAGCGGGTGGGCGTGTGCGTGCCCCGCAGTCCCGCGGCCTTTCCCTCCACCATTTTGATGAACGTCATCCCGGCCAGACTGGCCGGCGTGGAGGAGATTTTTCTGGTGACGCCGCCAGACAGGGCGGGACGCATTGCGCCCGAGGCGCTGGCAGCGGCCCACATTGCCGGAGCGGACCGCGTGTTTTGCGTGGGCGGCGCGCAGGCGGTTGCGGCGCTGGCCTACGGCACCGAGACGATCCCGCCGGTGGATAAGATCGTCGGCCCCGGCGGCATTTTCGTGGCGAGTGCCAAGCGCAAGGTCTTTGGCCGGGTTGGGATCGACATGATCGCCGGACCCAGCGAGATTCTGGTGCTGGCGGACGGAGATTCCGATCCCCGCTTTGTGGCGGCAGATCTGCTTTCCCAGGCGGAACACGACGTCCACGCCTCCGCCGTGCTGGTGACGGACAGCCCTGCGCTGGCGCAGGCGGTGCAAACGGAGCTGGAATGCCAGCTTGCGTCCCTGCCCCGCCAGGACATTGCCCGAAGAGCCATTGAGGAAAACAGCCGCATCTTGCTCACCCACAGCCTGCAAGACGCGGTGGAGGTCGCCAACAGCATTGCGCCGGAGCATCTGGAGCTTTGCGTGGAGGACCCGTTTGCGCTGTTGCCGCTGGTGCGAAACGCCGGAAGCATCTTCTTGGGCCGCAACGCGCCGGAAGCGCTGGGCGACTATTTCGCAGGGCCCAATCACACGCTGCCAACGGCTGGAACCGCTCGCTTTTCAAGCCCCCTCAGCGTGGACGATTTTGTCAAGAAATCCAGCTTTGTCTACTACACGGCGCAGGCGCTGGAGCAGGATGCAGCGCACATTGCCGCCTTTGCCATGCGGGAGGGGCTGGACGCCCATGCCCGCTCCGTGACCATCCGCTGCGAACAAAAATTGAAAGGAGCATCTTCCCAATGAGCCAATTTGCATCTTTAGAGGCGGGCCGTCTGGCCCCCTATACCCCGGGAGAACAGCCCAAGGGCGGGCTGATGATCAAGCTCAATACCAATGAAAGCCCCTTCCCGCCCTCGCCAAAGGCGGTGAAGGCCGTCAGCCGGGCGGAGCTTTTGAAGCTGAATCTCTACTCAGACCCCACCTGCTCCGCAGTTTTGGGCGCTGTGGCCGGTTATTACGGATTGCAAACGGAAAACGTGATGGCGGGAAACGGCTCCGATGAGCTGCTGGCCTTTGCCATGCGAGCCTTTTGCGGCGCGGAGCGGGGCGCGGTATTTGCCGACATCACGTACGGGTTTTACAAGGTCTGGGCGGAGCTGCTGGACGTAGACGCCGTGACCGTTCCCCTGCGGGAGGATTTCTCCGTGTGTCTGGAGGACTATGCATCGCTCCCCGGCACGATTTTTCTCGCAAACCCCAATTCCCCCACCGGAATGGCCGTGCCCCGTGCGGAGATCCAGCGTCTGCTGGAATCCAACCCCGACCGCGTCGTGGTGGTGGACGAGGCATATGTGGATTTCGGGGCGGAGAGCTGTGTGCCGCTGCTGTTTCGCTACGACAATCTGCTGGTGATCCAGACCCTGTCCAAAAGCCGCTCTCTGGCAGGCGCACGGCTGGGCCTTGCACTGGGCAGTCCCGCGCTGATCTCCGATCTCAACCGGGTGAAATACAGCTTCAACCCCTATAATGTGAACCGCCTGACCCTGACGGCGGGAGCCGCAGCCATGGCGGACACGGTCTATTTTGAGGCCTGCTGCGCGGCGGTGCGGCAGACCCGGGCATGGACGGTGGGGGAGCTGGAGGCGCTGGGCTTTTCCATTCTGCCCTCCTGCGCCAACTTTATTTTGGCAAAAAGCGACCGGATGCCCGGTCGGGAGCTCTATGAAAAGCTGAGAGAAAACGGCGTTTTGGTGCGCTGGTTTGACACAGACCGCATCCGAGACTACGTGCGGATTTCCATCGGCTCCATGGAGCAGATGGAGGCGCTGGTGGACGCGGTCAGCGCCCTGCTGGACACGCTGTAAAGGAGGAACGACCATGCGAGCTGCCACTGTGACCCGGGAGACGGCGGAGACAGCCATCTCTCTGACCCTTGAGCTGGACGGCACGGGAAAATCCGACCTCGCTCTCGGCATTCCCTTTCTCGAGCACATGCTGACCCTGTTTGCCCGCCACGGCGATTTTGATCTGACGATCCGCTGTCAGGGCGACACGGAGGTGGACGGGCATCACAGCGCCGAGGATTTGGGCATCTGCCTTGGGCGGGCGTTCACGCAGGCGCTGGGGGACAAGCGGGGTATTTTCCGCTACGGGCAGAGTCTGCTTCCCATGGATGAGACGCTGATGCTGTGCGCCTGCGATCTCAGCGGACGGGATTATCTGGGCTGGAACGTGACGCTTCCCGCGCAAAAGGTGGGGAGCTTCGACACGGAGCTGGCGAAAGAATTTTGGCTGGGCTTTGTGCGCGCCTGCCCCGGTGCGCTGCACTTCCGGCAACTGGCCGGGGAGAATACCCACCACATTCTGGAGGCGATTTTCAAAAGCGCGGGACGGACGCTAAAGACCGCGGTGGCGCTGGACGCCCGCCACGCCGGGGAGATCCCCAGTACGAAGGGTGTGCTGTAAATGCTAGCCATTGTGGATTACGGGGTGGGCAACCTCTTTTCCCTCTCATCCAGTCTTCGGGCGCTGGGCGTGGAGACGGAGATCACCTGCTCGGAGGCGCGCCTCCACGCTGCCGCGCAGATTCTCCTGCCGGGCGTGGGCGCGTTCGGAGATGCGCGGGCTAAGCTGGAGGCCACTGGCCTTGTACCGGTGCTGCGGCGGGAAGCGGAGGAAAAACCGCTGCTTGGCATCTGCCTTGGGATGCAGCTTCTATTTGACAAGAGCTTTGAGTATGGGGAGCATCCCGGCCTTGGCCTGATTCCGGGGGAGATTGTTCCGCTGCGCGGCGCGACAGGCGGCGAAAAAGTGCCCCACATGGGCTGGAACAGTCTGCAAATCCGGCGGGACGCCCCGCTCTTTCGCTATGTGGACGACGGGGAGTACGTCTATTATGTCCACAGCTATTTTGCTGCCGGATGCGAGAAGAGCACGCTGGCCTCGTCCCGCTACGGGACGGCGGATGTGCCGGGCGTGGTGCGCTGCGGCAACGTCTATGGAGTGCAGTTCCATCCGGAAAAATCCGGAGACACGGGACTGCGACTGCTCAAGGCGTTTACGGAGCTTTAAAAACTGGATGTTCCCAAAAAGGAGGAGACTTATGCGGATCTTTCCGGCCATCGACCTCTCGCACGGACAGGTCGTGCGTCTGTATCAGGGGGATTACGACCAGATGACCGTCTACGGCAAGGACCCCTGCGCGGCGGCTGCCGCTTTTTATGCGGCGGGGGCCCGCTGTCTCCATGTGGTGGATCTGGACGGCGCTCGGGACGGGACCACGGCAAATTTCGCCTCCATTGCCGCGCTTGCAAAGGACGGCGGCTTTTATTTGGAGGTGGGCGGCGGCATTCGCACCGAGGAGCGCATTCGCCGCTATCTGGATCTGGGCGTGGACCGCTGCATTCTGGGGACCGCGGCGGTGGAGGACTTTGCCTTTACAGAGCGGATGGCGGCGCTTTACGGCGATCGTCTCGCCGTGGGCGTGGACGCCCGGGACGGCTATGTGGCCGTGAAGGGGTGGAAAGTCCTCTCCTCTCTGCGGGGCGTGGATTTTTGCCGCAGAGTGTATGAAGCGGGCGTCCGGGACGTCATCTACACGGACATCAGCCGGGACGGAGCGGAGCAGGGCACTAATCTGGAGATCTATGAGGCCCTGGCAAAAATTGACGGATTGCGGGTGACCGCCTCCGGGGGCGTCAGCACGCTTGAGGAGATCCGGGCGCTGGAACGGATGGGGACCAACGCCGTGATTTTGGGCAAGGCGCTCTACACCGGACGGCTGGATCTCAAAGAGGTGCTCGCGGTAGCGCGTGAACGGTAGGAGGAGAGAGGAATGCTGGCAAAGCGAATTGTCCCCTGTTTGGATGTGCGGGACGGACGGGTGGTCAAGGGCACCAATTTCGAGGGCCTGCGGGACATGGCCGACCCGGTGGAGCTGGCCCGCTTTTATAACGGCTCCGGCGCGGACGAGCTGGTGTTTTATGACATCACCGCATCGGTGGAGGGCCGGGGGCTGTTCACGGACATTTTGCGCCGGGTGGCGCAGGAAATTTTCATTCCGCTGACCGTGGGCGGCGGCATTCGCACGCTTGAGGATTTTGATCGGGTGCTCAAATGCGGCGCGGATAAGGTGAGCGTGAATTCCGGCGCCATCGCAGATCCCACGCTGATCGGACAGGCGGCAAAAAAATACGGCGACCAGTGCGTGGTTTTGAGCATGGACGTGCGCCGGGTGGACGGGCGGTTTTGCCTCTTTGCCAAAGGCGGACGGGAAAATACCGGAATCGACGCCATGGCGTGGGCGGAGCGGGGCGTGAACGAGGGCGCAGGCGAGATCGTTCTCAATTCCATCGACACGGATGGCGTGAAGGCGGGGTTCGATCTGGACATGCTGGATGCGCTGGTCTCCCGTGTCACGGTGCCCATTGTCGCCAGCGGCGGCGCGGGAACGATGGAGCATTTTGCGGAGCTGTTTGCCCATCCCGGAATCGACGCGGGTCTGGCGGCCTCAATCTTTCACACCCGTCAGGTGGAGATCGGGCCGCTCAAGCGGTTTCTTCGCAGCCGGGGCGTGGAAATGCGGATCTAAGGAGGAGATGATCCAATGGAACTGAAATTTGACGAAAAGGGACTGATTCCCGCCATCGTGCAGGACCACTACACGAAAGAGGTGCTGACGCTGGCCTATATGAATGCCGAAAGTCTGGCCATCACCATCGACGAGCGGCGCACCTGCTTTTTCAGCCGCAGCCGGCAGGAGCTCTGGCGCAAGGGAGAGACGTCCGGAAACGTCCAGCACGTGACGTCCATCACCGCCGATTGCGATGGCGACGCACTGGTGGTGGAGGTTGTCAAGGACGGCCCCGCCTGCCACACCGGGGCGGAGAGCTGCTTTTTCACGCCGCTGTATCTTTCCGAGGAGCTCAAGCAATTTAGCTATGAGGGCCTGTACGCCCTGATCGCCGGACGCAAAACCAGCCCCAAAGAGGGCAGTTACACCACCTACCTCTTTGAAAAGGGACTGGAAAAAATTCTGAAAAAAGTGGGCGAGGAGTGCACGGAGGTCATCATCGCAGCGGGAAAGAGCGACCGGGAGGAGACGGTTTATGAGCTTGCGGACCTCTGTTATCACGCCATGGTGCTGATGGTCCAGTTGGGGATCTCCGTGGAGGACGTCACCCGGGAGCTGGAAAAGCGCCATGTGGTGGATCACAAGGTCAAGCAGGAGAGAATGCAATGACGCTCACGCCGCTTGCCTGCTCTGTCCACACCCATTGCACGCTCTGCGACGGCGCAGATACGCCGGAGCGCATGGCAGCCGCCGCATACGATGCCGGCGTGCGCTACCTCGGCTTCTCCTGCCACAGCCATACGCCGATTCCGGAAGACGAGGGAGCCGTGCTGCCCCGGGACATGACGGCGTATCGCGAGACGGTTTTGCGCCTGCGCCAGCTCTATGCCGGACGGATGGAGGTGCTGCTGGGCCTTGAGCGGGATAGCTGCGCGGACGTGCGCGCGGAGGGCTTTGACTACTGGATCGGAAGCGTCCACTATCAGCAGGCCAACGGGAGCTTTTATGCCGCGGACTGGGGGCAAGAGCAGTTTCTCGCCTGCCGGGATCAGGTCTGCGGCGGAGACGCGCTGGGCGTGGTGGAGGGATACTTTCAGGCGGTGTGCCGCGTGGCGGAACAGCGCCCAACCATTTTGGGGCATTTGGATCTCATCACCAAGCTCAACGCCCACAATTGCCTGTTTGATGAGGATGCGCCCCGCTATCGCGCTGCGGCGCTGGAGGCGCTCCACGCGGCGGACCCGCAGGCTACGCTGCTGGAGATCAACACCGGCGCTGTGGCCAGAGGCTATCGCGAAGCGCCGTACCCCGCGCCGTTTTTGCTGCGGGAATGGCGAAAGATGGGCGGCGATGTGATCCTCACCGCAGACGCGCACCGCGCAAGCGCGGTGGTATTTGGCTATGACATGGCGGCTCAGGCGGCAAAAGAGGCGGGATTTGACCACTCCATCTTGCTGACAGCGGAAGGACGATTGGCCTGCCCACTCTAAAGCAATCGATTTACGATTGCGGAATCCATAAAAAAGGCGCGGCTTTTGCCGTGCCTTTTGGCTTCTTGCCTCTTGTGATGGGGGAGAAAAATTGTTAAAATGGAGACAGACTAAAGTGAAACATGTGTGAGGTGCAACATGACTCGAAGTGTGATCTTTGATTTGGACGGCACGCTGCTCAATACCATTGACGATTTGACGGACGCGGGCAACTGGGTATGCCGTAAAAACGGCTGGCCGGAGCATTCCGTGGCGGCGTTTCGGCGCATGGTGGGGCATGGCATTCCCAATCTGGTGGCACAATTTTCACCCGAGAGCTGCCGAAGCCCTCTACTGCTGATGAATACGCTGTCCCAGTTTTCCGAGTATTACGGGCAGCATAATCTGGACAAGACCACGCCCTATGCCGGAATTGCGGAGATGCTTGCGGCGGTTCGGGAGCAGGGCGTGCTGCTGGCTGTGTTTTCCAACAAGGCCGATGAGTTCAGCCGGGTCATTGTGGAGCATTTTTTCCCCGGCGTCTTCACGCTTGTGCGGGGGAAATTGCCCGGCGTGCCGGGAAAGCCGGACCCTGCTGGGGTGCGCTCCGTGCTGGCGGCGCTGGGGACCTCGGCGGCGGAGACGCTCTTTGTGGGCGACAGCGACGTGGATATGCACACGGCTCATAACGCCGGGCTGTGCGCCTGCGGCGTCACGTGGGGCTTTCGCGAGCGGGCAGAGCTGGAGGCGGCGGGCGCTGAGTGGCTTTGTGACACGCCGGAAGACTTGAAAGCCCTGATTTTGAACGGATAATACCAACAGCAAAAAACACCAAACAGCAGGGGAACGATTCGTTCCCCTGCCGTTTTAGAGCCTGATTTCCACGGGAGCGCCAACGCAAAGGCTGGTTTCCGTCACATCGCAATCCAGAGCCAGCAGATGCACTCCGGCGTCGCGGGCCTTTTTGAGCGTTTCCCCGAAAGCGGGATGCGTCTCCCAGTTGGGGGTGAACCAGCGGACGTGGTCCATTTGAATGATGAAGACCGCGTAGGCGTCAAAGCCCTCCTTCACGGCGCGGATGAGCCCGTTCAGGTGCTTCACGCCCCGCTCCGTGGGGGCGTCCGGGAAGCGGACAATGCCGTCTTCCTCCAGCGTCACACCTTTGATTTCCGCAAAGGCGCGATGTCCGTTGGCCTCGAAATAAAAATCAAAGCGGGAATCGCCGTGGGTGCATTCCGGGCGAATCAGGGTGGGCGTCCAGCCCATGCCGCCATCGGACAGCCACTCACCAAACACCCGATTGGGCGCTTGCGCGTCCATATTGATGAGCCGGTCACCCTTCCACACGGCAATCAGGTCCCAAGACGTTTTGCGGTTGGGCGTTGCTGCCTGCTGCACCAGAATCCGTGCGCCGGAGGTCAGCAATTCCCAGCAGCGGCCCGTGTTTTTCACGTGGCACACCACACTTTTGCCATCCAGCTCGATGTTGGCGATGAATCGATTGGGGCGGCTGCAAAAAACGGCCGGTTGGATGCGTTCGTAAATCATGGATTGTGGTCCTCTTTTCTGCGTTTGCGCGTTATTCCACCGTCAGCGTACAGTCCTCCGGCAAGGCGGATTCCAAAAGAGCCCGCACGCCGGTCTCCGCTCGCTGCTGCGCCTCATCCAGCAGACCGCGGCTTAGGGCACGCGTTTCCATGGCCCGCTGTTGGTCGGATTGAAATGCGGTGAAATCCTCCACGGTGAAGGGGTTAAAGAGGGCGGTTTTCTCGTCAAAAACCTCCACGCTCTCCTCATCGATCTCATGGGAGAGAATTTTGGCCTGCGGCAGCGTGACGTGCACTTGCGTGCCGGAGACGTCCACTGTTGCATCCGCAAGGTCGATCCCGGCCTTGATGGTCCCATCGTAGGTGAGGATAAAGGATTTCGTGGTAAAGGGGAGCTTGACGCCGTAAAAGTCGTTGCTGCTTTCAAATTGCGCCATGTTGGTGTAGGCGTACGACACTGTGGACAGCTCCTGCAAATCGGAAAGCTGGTTTTTTAGCACCACGGCGCTGAGCGTGGGGGCGGAATCCGCGCCGACAGCGGAAAATCGTCCGCCGATAAAGCAGATTGCGCCGACCAGAGCGCACAGCAAAACCCCCATCCAGAGGGAGCGGATGGTTTTTAAAAGATGCGGTTTTTCCAAAGCGGTATTCACGAAAAGCGCTCCTTTCCAACGGCCAATCCGGGCCGTTCGACATGCTTTTCTGTCAGTTTACCAGATTCGACGAATTTTGTAAAAAAATTTTTTGAAAAAGATGCACCGTTTTTGACTTCCGCTCCGTCTAACAACGTATATGAGCCGCACGTGCGGCTTTCAATGAAAAACCATATGGAGGAAAATTTGATGAAAAAATTGTTTGCCTTGCTGCTGGCATTGACGCTGGCGCTTTCCCTTGCTGCCTGCGGAAAGCAGACGCAGCCTGCCGAGGAGCCCGCAGATCCCCCCGTGGAGGAAGAGGTGCCTGAAAATGAGGGCGATGAAATGATGACGGATTCCGAGATGCTGCCGGTGTTTTCCGATGAGATCACCACCAAGCCCTCGGAGACGGAAAAGCTCCCTGAGCTGGAGGAGCTCATCGCCAAAACTTGGGGCATTCCTCAGGAGTCCTATGAGGAAACCGCGTACTATTATAACTATGTAGACCTCAACGACGACGGCGTGGACGAGATCTTTGCCGTGGCAATTGGAATGTATACCAGCGGAACCGGCGGAGATTCCGCGCTGATTGCCGCCCAGATCAACGGAAAGCTGGAGCTCAATCAGACGCTGACGCTGGTGCGCGAGCCCATTATCATCAGCGACAAAATGACCAACGGCTGCCATGAGATCATCGTGCCTTACTATGGAGGCGGCGCAGAGGACAGCGGCTATCAGATTTTGACTTGCTCTGACGGCGCCTATGCAAACGTATCTGACGGCACGTTTGTGGAGACGCTGGACGATGTTGCCGGAACGGCGATCATCTATAACGATCTCGCGGCTGACATGCAGGCCGAATCCATGCTGCATCTGGGTTAAATCAAGGGTTCAATCAACGGTTAAACAGGAAGTCCACGGCTTTTGCCGTGGACTTCCTGTTCGTTTGCGGAGACGGTCAATAGGCCCAGCCCGGCGTCACGGCGTTTTCATAATCGCTCAGATCGCCGTCCGTGTCATGGACCTTTCCGTTTCGCAGCATCTGGTCAAACGGCACGCCGATTCCGTGAGTTTTCTCGGATGTGGCGTCTGTCAGGGTGCTGTCATTTTTCAGCGTGTTGTTTTCACCGGCGCTTTCCGGCATGGAGCTGTCGCCCGGAAGAACGCCGCTTTCCATGGTGCCGCTGTCGCCGGGGAGAACACCGCCATCCATAGTGCCGCTGTCATTCATCGTGCTGTCGTTTGCCGCATAATTGTCGTCGGCCATTCTGCGCTCGGCCTTGTCGTCGTTACCGCAGGCGGTCAGACCCAGAATCACCAGCAGAGTTACCAGTAGAAGCGGAAACTGTTTGGTCACGTTTGGGAACCTCCTTTTGCCCCTCAAGACGCGGATGGGAAAAGCGGCAGCGGCCTTTCCCATGCGCCTTGTGGCAGTTCATCCACGATACCCAAAACCTATTGTGTCCGACGGCTTTTAAAATAATCGCGGTTATTTTTTCAAAAAACACTTGCATTTTCCAAAAAGGTGTGATATAAAAATAATAACAATTATTACTGGTAAGGAGAACGATCATGCCGAGTCAGCGATTTTCCTTTCAGCGGGAACGGATTTATGAAGCGGTTTACGAAAGCAAGGCCCACCCCAGCGCGGAGATGGTGTATGACCGCCTCAAGCCCGGGATGCCGCATTTGAGTTTGGGAACCGTGTATCGAAATCTTCGCCAGATGGCGCGAGACGGGCGGCTGATGGAATTGGACGGGCCGGTGGTGCGGTTTGACGCAAATACCGAGCCGCATACCCACCTTCGCTGCGCCTGCTGCGGTGCGCTTTCGGACATGACGCTGCCTTACGATCCGGAGCTGGATACCAAGGCGGGGCAGGAGGGGTACACGGTGCTCCATCACAGTCTGCTTTTTATGGGGATTTGTCCTGCTTGTGCGGGAGAAAAACATACAACGAAAGATCAAATTATTTGAAAGGGGAACCATATCATGGAATTGAAGGGAAGCAAGACGGAGGCCAATCTCTGGAAGGCGTTTGCAGGAGAGTCTCAGGCTCGCAACAAGTATGATTATTTTGCCAGCAAGGCAAAAAAGGACGGATATGAGCAGATCGGAGCATTTTTTGCCGAAACTGCTTTGAATGAAAAAGAGCACGCCAAGCTGTGGTTCAAGGCGTTGGACGGCATCGGCTCCACGGAGGCAAATCTGGCGGCTGCTGCTGCCGGCGAGAATGAGGAATGGACCCAGATGTACGCCGAAATGGCCAAGACCGCAGAGGAAGAGGGCTTTTTGGCTCTGGCTGCCCAGTTTGAGGGTGTGGCCAAGATCGAAAAGACCCATGAAGAGCGCTATTTGAAGCTGCTGGATAACCTCAAAAA
>CAZKMN010000008.1:0-22734 GCA_964553905.1 uncultured Oscillibacter sp. | reverse complement strand
TGAACAGGCAGCCCTGCTCATATTGCTGAATCGCCAATTCCTTGGCCTTGGCAGGGTCGGAGAAAGAGCCCACATAGTTGAAGATAAACTTGGCGTCGGGGTCCAGAGACAGAACGCCTTCCATGTATCCATAGCGCCACTTCCAAGAGCCGGGGCCCTCGTTGACGTGGATGGAGCCGTAGGTGTGGGACTCGCCATCGGCGGTCAAAGCGGCCAAAACACCGACCAGATAAGCGCCTTCCTGCTCACGGTAGGAGATGCACTTGACGTTTTCGGCCTCGACCTCAGAGTCGATCAATGCGTAATCGCAAGCGTCGGGATATTCGGTGGCAACCTTATTGATGGCGTCGCCGGCCTGCCAGCCGCCGCCGATGATGAGGTTGTACTTTTCGGCGACCAGAGCGCGCATGTTGTCCTCGTATGCGGCGCTGTCCGCGCACTCGGCCACGGTGGCCTCAAAGCCGTACTTGGCAGCGGCTTCGTTCAGGGCGTCCACCATCTGGGTCAGGAACACCTGAGTGCCGACCTTATCACAAACAAGGGCGATCTTCATGCCCTCGCCGGGAAGCGCATCGCCGGATTCGGCGGGAGTCTCCGCAGGGGGTTCCGCAGCCTTGTTGCCACAAGCTGTCAACAGAGCCATGGACATGACAAGAGCCAGCAGCAATGCCAGTGTCTTTTTCATAGTTGTTCCTCCATATTATATTTCAGTTTTGCAGGTTGGATGGGTTTCTCTGACACACGCACTCGTGCGTCTCAACTTGTTCTTATTATAGCTCCCTGTGGACTTTTGTCAATTTAATTTTATCATTATGCTGTAATTTGTTTACAGTATAGAAGATAGGCGCATTTTTCCTACATTTGTTCCAAATATGGCAACAAACTTGAGATTCTTGACAAAGGCAGGGATGCAAAATATAATGAATGCAGTCATAGAACAACATAAACAAGCATAACGACACATAGTAGCACTGCTTATGGGAGGCATTTATGGACAAGCGGACTGAGGAAGAAAGAGGAGCTCTGAGCCCCTCTGAATTGGGCCATGTGGATGAGGCGGCGCCCGATCAAACACCGGGATATGTACTGCTGCCGGGAGATCCCAATCGGGTGAAGCTGATGTGCACGCAGTGGGATGCGGGGGCGAGAGACTGGGAACTCTCCCGGGCCCAAAGAGCGGCTGTGGGCACGTATCGCGGCGCAGAGCTGGGCGCATGGTCTACCGGCGTGGGCGGGCCCAGCGCGGAGTGTGTTGTGACCGATCTGGCAGCGCGCGGGACCCATACGTTCATCCGTGTCGGCACCACGGGCGCCATTCAAAAGGGAATTGAGATCGGGGATATCATCATCAACGATTCCAATGTCCGGCTGGACGGCACGTCCCGGCTCTATGTGCGCGACGAGTATCCGGCGGCCGCCAGCTATGAGGTGGTGACGGCGCTGGTGCAGGCGTGCGAGAATTTGGGACTGCGCTACCATGTGGGGACAGGATGCACCTGCGCGTCCTTTTATACCGGGCAATGCCGCACCACATACGGCGGCTACCGCCCCTCTTGGCTGGATGATCTATTTGAGGATCTACAACGGGCCAACGTGCTGAATTTTGAGATGGAGGGGGCCACGGTCACCACATTGGCCCGAATTTTCGGCAAGCGGTCCGGCATGTGCGCGTCCGTGGTGGCCCAGCGGGTCACAGGTGCATGGGACGAGACGGCGGAAGGTGAGCGCAACGCCTGTCTGGCAGGGGCCGAGGCCATTCGCATCCTGACGGAGTGGGACCGGAAAAAAGCGGAGCAGGGGAAGCGGTACTTCTTCCCCGGACTGTGAGGCGGCCATGAACGAGACGCTGAGACGGGAAATGATCGCGCAGGCGGCGCAGGTGCGGCACAATGCCCGGGCGTTTAGCGGCTTCCACGTGGGAGCGGCTTTGCTCACAAAGAGCGGGGAGATCGTCACGGGCTGCAATGTGGAGCTTCACACCACTCTTTCCAGCATCTGCGCGGAGCGCTCTGCCATGGTGCGGGCCGTGGCTATGGGGCACACGGAGTTTCGCGCGATTGCCGTGGTGTCCGATTCGCAGGAGTGCGTGTCGCCCTGCGCGTTTTGCCGGCAGTATCTGGTGGATTTTGACCCGGAGATTCAGGTCATTATGGCCAATGCGGATGGCACGAAAATCCGGGAGATGACCGCGTCCGAGCTGTTGCCCATGGCGTTTATGGGCAGCGGACGCAGCGAGACGGAACCCGCGCAGAGCTGAGGCGGCCTGCCCGGACCGTGAAAAACAAACTGGAAAACCTTGCAAAAGGCCGGCGTCTGCATTTGCAGACGCCGGCCTTTTCTTGCATAAATTTACAGGTGATACAGGCGCTTTATGGCCTGCTTTGCATCAGAGAGGACTTTTTCCCGGTCCATGGTCAAAAACTCGCCGTTTTCATAGAGAATCCGTCCGTTGACCATGGTCATGACCACGTCGCTGCCCTGCGCGGCATACGTCAGCATGGCGGTGGGCTCCAAGAAGGGGAACATGTGGGGCGCAGTCAGGTCGAAGGCGATGACGTCGGCCTTTTTGCCCACCTCCAGCGAGCCGGTGTCGCTGCGGCCCTGCAAGGCTGCGCCGTTGCAGGTGGCCATCCGCAAAATCTGCTCCGGCTTCATGATGACGGGGTCGCGGTGATAGCCGTTGTGGATGATGGAGGCGAGGTGCATCTCCTCCAGCATGTTCAAATTGTTGTTGCTGGCGGCGCCGTCGGTGCCAAGCGCCACGTTAATGCCCATGTCCAGCATTTTAGGAATGGGGGCAAAGCCGCTGCCCAGCTTCATGTTGCTGGTGGGATTGTGGATGACGCTCACCTTCTTTTCCCGCAGCAGCTCCAGATCCTCGTCCGTGACGCAGACGCAGTGGGCCGCGGAGGTGGGGGAGTCGAAGGTGCCGATGTCGTAAAACAGGCGGGCGGGGGTTTTGCCGTATTTGGCGACGCAGGCGTCGTGCTCCTTGTGGGTTTCGGACAGGTGGAGCTGCATCCGTCCGCCCAGAGCCAGACAGTCCGCGCTGTATGCCTCCATCAGCGACGCATGGGAGGTGTACTCAGCGTGAATGGCAAAATCCACCCGGACCCGGTCGTCCGCAGCGCCGTGAAAGTCCCGGAAAAGCGCAATGGAATCCTTGGCCCGTTCGCAATTCGCATAAGTCTCGCTTTCGTCAAAGCTTTGCAGCACCCGGCAGACGTTGACCTTGAGCCCGGAAGCTGTCGCCAGCTCAATTTCCGCCCGCGGCTCCATGTACATGTCGGAGTAGCTGGTGGTGCCGCAGGCGATCATCTCCAGCATGGCAAGGGCCATGCCGGCTTTCAGATCCTCCCGGGTCATGCGGTCCTCAACGGGGATCATCTTGTCAAACAGCCATTCCTGCAAGGGCAAATCGCTGCCAAGGCCCCGGAGCAGCACCATGGCGCTGTGACCGTGGCAATTGATGAGACCGGGGCAGAGCAACCGCCCGGAGAGGCCCTTCTCCGCGTCGTAGCGGGCGGCAGGACGCGTCTCACCGAGATAGTCGATGGTGTCTCCGTCAATTCCCAAAAATCCGTTTTTCAGCCAACGGAACACGCCGTTTTCGGTGGCAAGGATGTCACAGTGCTTGAAAAGCAGCTTCATGCAGGCTCCTTTCGGCTCGCTCAAAGAGCAGCCACAATGGATTTCATGTAGGCGCTGAACCGGTCCGCGATCTTTTGCGCCGCCTCATCCACCTCTTCGCTGGAGAGGGGGGCGTCCAGCACGCCGGCGGCCATGTTGGTCATGACGGACAGCGCCAGCAGAGGCATGCCGCAGTGGGCGGCGGTCAGCGCCTCGGTGACGGTGGACATGCCCACCGCGTCTGCGCCCAAAAAGCGGGCGGCGCGGATTTCCGCCGGAGTTTCAAACTGGGGACCGGTGAAGAACATATAAACGCCCTCGTGGACCCGCAGACCGCTGCCCTCGGCTTTTTCCAGCGCCAGAGCCCGCAGCTCGGGCGTGTACATCCGGGAGACGTCGAAAAAGCGGGGGCCAAATTCCGCCACGTTGGGGCCCCGGAGGGGGCTGTTTCCCGCCAGCTTGATGTGGTCGGAGATCACCATCACGTCGCCGGGGCGATAGGAGGTGTTCACAGCGCCTGCGGCGTTGGTGAGGATCAGCTTTTCCACGCCCAGCAGTTGAAATACCCGGACGGGGATGACAAGCTGTTCAAAGTCGTACCCCTCGTAGGAGTGGAAGCGACCGGACATGCAGACGACCTTTTTTCCGCAGACTGTGCCGAAAATCAGCTTGCCTGCGTGGGAGGCCACGGTGGAGATCAAAAAGTTTGGGATGTCCTGATAGTCCACCACAATGGGATTTTCAATTTCCTGAGCAAAGGGCCCCAGACATGAACCCAGCACAATGGCAATCTCGGGCGTAAAATCCACCTTGCTCTTGAGAAAATCGGCGCTCTTTTGGAAGAATTCAAGGGTGTAGGTTTTCATATCCAGCCTCCGCATCGTATTTTAGGGAAAGTCCCTCTTAATTTGCTGTGGGTTTTTGACTTTTCCATATCCTAACACAGTTTATTTTGCGTGTCAATTAGGCAAAAAGGAACAATATCTAACAAAACGGGTCAGCAAAAAAAGGGGAATCCACGCCGTGCGAGATGGATGGAGAGATGCAACGCCCGTCATAGACAGGCTGAAAAAAACGTGCTATATTAAAAAACGACAGACGGCAAGCTGCGCTTTGCCTGAGAAAACAGAGGGAAACCCCCTCAACGAGAGCGAGGAATCTCCGTGGAAATGGAACAACAAAACGTTGCAGCGCGCCAGCGGGTGCTGGATTGGGTGGCCCGCGCCCCTACGCGGAACGCATATCTGCTGGATTTTTTTGAGCGGGGTGCAGGATTGTACCGGGACACGCCCAATGGACTTGTTTTGCGGGACGACGCGCTGGATATTTGCTACGCCTCCGGAACGGACGCGGACTGCCCCGTTTTGCATCGCTCCATGCTGGTGCTCACGGATGAGCGAGAGCTGGCAGAGCGTCTGGCGGCGGAGGGTGGCAAGGAGTTGATGGAGTGCCAGCAGGCCCTCTACCTTTCCAAAACGCCGCCTAAAATCGCGCATCCCGGCGTGGAAATCCGGGATTTGACCATGGACGACGTCCCCTTTATTTTGGAAAATTACCACAATCCCGGCGCTTACGAATCCCATGTCCGGGGCCGTATCCGAGAGGGCATGGTGGGCGGCATGGTGGACGGGCGTCTGGCCGGGTTTGCCGGGGTCCATCAGGAGGGCGCGATGGGAATGCTGGAGGTGCTGCCCCAGTATCGCCGCCGGGGAATTGCGGAGGTTTTGGAATCGGAGATCATTGCCCGCCAGATCAGAAAAGGGCGGTTGCCCTATTGCCATGTGCTGCTGGGAAACGCGGCGTCCGTGGCGCTCCAGACCAAGCTGGGACTGACGTTTGACCCCAAGCCCCTGTTCTGGCTGGGATGACCCCCGACGGGGAATTTTGGCAGCGTGCTGCTATTTGAAAAGAAAGAGGCGACCCCGCGTGAAAAAACCCATCCTGTTGGCCCATCGCGGTTTTTCCGGCAACTATCCCGAAAATAGCCCCCTTGCGTTTCGCATGGCTGTGGAAAAGACAACGGTAGACGGCTTTGAAAGTGACGTCCACATCACAAAGGACGGAAAGCTGGTCGTCTTTCACGACGCCACGCTGGAGCGCACATCCAACGGTGCGGGCTACCTGAAGGACCATACCTATGAAGAGCTCCTGCAACTGGACATCGGCGCGTGGAAATCCCCGGAGTTTGCGGGCCAGCACTTTTGGACGCTGGATCAACTGCTGGATTTTTGCGCGGAGACCGGAAAGCTCTTGAATCTGGAGCTGAAAAACTACGAGGTTTTTTATGAGGGACTGGAGCAGCGGGTCATCGATGCGGTGACGGCGCATCAGTTGACCGACCGGGTGTTTGTCTCCTCCTTCAACCATATTTCCATGCAGAAGTTCAAGCGCCTGTGTCCGGAGATGAAAACCGGGCTGCTCTATGACAAGCCCCTTTTGGACATGGACCACTATCTGCAAAGGTCCAACGCAGATGCGATGCACCCGAGATACATGCTTTTGCAATATCAGCCGGAGCTCATGGCGCTGTATCACGGGCGGGGTATGCAGGTGAACACCTGGACGGTGAATGACCAGGAGAACATGCGGGACATGCTATCCCGCGGCGTGGACGGCATCATCTCCAATTACCCGGACCTTTTGTGCCGGGTGGCAGACGAGGTTTGCAAGGCATAAAAAGGAAGTCGGCGCTGATAGCGCCGGCTTCCTTTTTTGATGCGTCTTTGCTGCAACCGCATTCTTGTGAGAAGCACCGATGTGAAACGGAGGATGGACGCAATCCATCCGGAAAGAGGGCTTGGCCTGAAAGTAAGGATGATACGCCTGTAAGAATCCTCAATTGCATCAGGGGCGGTGGGTTTTGAAGGATGCAAGGTGCTCCCGCTCGCGCCGAAGACGCTCGTCCAGCTCCTGACGGGGACAGCTCCAGCGCAGCGCGCCGTGCTCCAGAAAGAGAAAGCGGTCGCAGACCTCCCGGGCAAAGGGGAGATCGTGGGTGGTCACAAGAAAGCTCTGCCGGAGCGAGAGCAGGCAGTTTGAAAGCCGCCGGGTTGCCGCTTCGTCCAAAAAGGAGGTGGGCTCGTCCAGCAAAAGAAGGGACGGCTGCATCACCAGCACGCCTGCCAGCGCCACCAGCCGCTTTTCCCCGCCGGAGAGCTTGTGCACCATGCGCTCTTTCAAATCGGAAATCCCCAGCATTGCCAGAATTTCTTCGGTCCGCAGAGCGATCTCCGCCTCGGGAATCCCATAGTTGCGGGGGCCAAAGGCAATGTCCTGAAAGACGGTGGGCATGAATAGCTGGTCGTCCGGATTTTGAAAGACAACGCCGACCTTTTGGCGAATCTCCGGCAAATGTGCCGGTTCCACCGAAAGACCGTCCACCTGAATGCGGCCTCGGGCGGCGGGCAAAATCCCCACAAGAGACAATAGCAGCGTGGATTTGCCCGCGCCGTTGGCACCCAGCAAGGCCACTCGCTCCCCTGGCTGCATGGAAAACGAGACGTCTCGCAAAGCGCAGCGCTCCTCCGTGGGGTGGTAGGTCACAAAGAGATGGTCAACACAAAGCATGAAAAACTCCTTGTCAAAACAGTCCGCCAAGCAGCAGACTGAGATTCAAAAACCGCAGGAACAGAAAACCTGCAACCACGCCGCCCAATAGAAACAGCTCCGCCGGGGACGCGCTCGTTCGGGGACCTTCCCGGTAGACGCCGTCATAGCCGCGGCACTTCATGGCGCAGTAAATCCGCTGGGATTGGTCGTAGCTTCGCAAAAGCAACTGCCCCAGAAAGCAGCCCATGTCCCGCATGTGGATGCCGTGTCTTGCACAGGAGCGGAGCTGATAGGCGTTGTACATCTGTTGCGCCTGCCGGATCAAAACGGAGACATAGCGGTAGGTCAGCGTCAACTGAAGGCAGAGAATGGGCGGCACGTGCAACCGGAGAAGCTGCCCGGTCAGGGCGGTCATGGAGGTGGTGGCAATCAAAATCAGCACGGCGGAAACGCACAAAAACGCGCGCAGGACGACGGACAGGCAGGAGAGCATCCCGCCCGTGACGGGAATGGGCCCCCAAGTCCAGAGAGGCGTTTGATCCAGAAAAAGGTTGCACAGCGCGGCAAATCCCACAAAAGGGGCGGCAATCGCCATGCGCTGCAACAGGGGTTTCCACGGCGTGCCGGAAAGCGCCATAGCCACAATGGGGTAGGCGGCAAAGGGCGTGAGCGCGCTGAGCGCCCCGACGGGAAAGGAGATCACGCAAAGCACAAAGGCCAGCGTGATGGCCAGCTTGACCCCGGGATGGAGACGGTGCAGAGGGGAGGACCCCTCCGCCAGTTGCTCAAGTGAGCAAAAGCAGCTCATTGCCGTGGACAGATCCGCCAAAAAAACACCCCCTCTTTTTCAGATTCCTCCGCTTACGCAGAGCGCTTTTTTCGGACAAAGCGCAAAATTGCCCCAAGACCTCCGGCAATCGCCAGCGTGATTCCGCTTCCGATCAGACCCGCAGCCGCAGTCCCGCTGCCATCGGAAAACGCATAGTCCGGGAGCAGAGCGGTGTGGTCGACCACGGCCCCCGCAGCGTCATGTACCGGGGTGTTCTCCGAAAGCGGAGCGGTCCCAGCCACCCGTTCCACGGCCCATTCCAGCCCATCCGGGTTGGACGAGGCGTAGAGGGACACCCCTCCGGCGAGAACGGCGGCGCTGAGCAAAAAGGCCAGCGCCACCCGCTTGAAGGATTTGGCGGGGGAACGTGCCGCTTGCTCCAACGGGGCGGAGAGCAGCTCCGGTCGGGTGGAATCCAAAAAGCAGAGAACGGCGGCGGTAATCAGCCCCTCCACAAGACCGATGGCCAGATGAATGGGCTGCATCAGCAGCAAAAACGCGGAAAACGGCAGCTCGGTCACGCCGGAGGCCAGTGTTTCCAGCACCACGCAGAAAGCGCCAAGCTGCAAGCTCACAAGGACGCTTAAAACGGCAGCCAGCGTGATGGATCGTTTGGTGAGCCCCCGCCGATGCAGGAGAGGACGGTAAACGCCGCCGTATCCGATCAGACAGGCGCAAACGCCCAGATTGAAGATGTTGCACCCCAGCGCCAGCAGTCCGCCGTCCGCAAAAAAGAGACACTGGATCAACAAAACGGCTGCCAATGTCAGCAGCGCGGGATAGGGCCCCAGCACCGCCGCCAGCAGAATGCCGCCGCCGATGTGACCGGAGGAACCGGTTCCGGGAATGGTAAAATTGATCATTTGCCCGGCAAAGACAAACGCGCCCATCACGCCCATGAGAGGCACTTGCCGTTCGTCAAAGTCCGGCCCGCTGAGTTTTTTCACTGATTGTCCAATGGCAACCGCGCTGACGGCGGTCATCACCCCGCCCACGGCGGGGGAGAGCAGAGCATCTGCCATATGCATACGTCAAAATTCCTTTCTTGATTGCAGCGTCTCCGGATCAAAGCTGGCGGAGGATCTCCGTCCAGACCTGCCGGAAGGGAAGTCCGGCGGCTGTGGCGGCGCGCGCCACATCGTCATATTCCGGCTTTTCCCGGTGAATGCCAAATCCGTCCGCGCATTTGATGCGGATGGCTCCGTAGCGCGTTTCGACTGTTTTGACAGAGGGCGTCAGAAGAAATCTCCGGCACCGCCGAGAGCGCACCCCGTTGGTCGTGGTCTCCCGCAAAATGGCCTGCGCCAGACGCTCTTCATCGGCGCTCTTGCACAAAACCGTAAAGGCCACGCCTGCGCGACCCTTTTTCATGGTCGCGGGCACGGTGGATACGTCCAGCGCGCCCTGCTCCATCAAACGCTCCGCGGCAAAGGCCAGCGCCTCCGCCGTCATGTCGTCCAGATGGCAGCAAAGCTCGATGATTTGCCCTTGCCCACGCTCGCCGGATTCCCCCCAAAAGGCCCGGACGCAGTTGGCGGCGGGGAACTGCTTTTGCCCCACGCCGCAGCCGGCCTTTTCCAAAACCATTGTGGGCATGGCGCCGAAGCTGTCTGCAAACTGAGATAAAAGCGCCGCGCCGGTGGGGGTGCACAGCTCGCCCGAGATCTCCCCGCAGTAGCAGGGAATTCCCCGCAGCAGATACGCGGTGGCAGGCGCGGGAACCGGCAAAATTCCGTGGGCGCAGCGAACCTGCCCGGAGCCGAGGTGGACGGGGGAGACAACGACCCGGTCCGGGCTTAAAAGATGCATCGCAAGACACACACCAGTGATATCCACAACGGCGTCTAGCGCGCCGACCTCGTGAAAATGGATCTCCGACACCGCAACGCCGTGGACGTTGGATTCCGCCTCGGCAATCCGGTCGTAAACCGCTTTGGCGTGCTCTCGAACCGCCTGCGGCACCCGCAGACGGTCCAGCAGCGCCGAAATGTCCGCCGGGGTGGCATGATGATGGTCGTGGTGGTCGTGTTCGTGTTCGTGGTTGTGGTCATGGTGGTGTTCGTGATCGTGACCGTGGTCGTGGTCGTGTTCGTGATCGTGGAGATGGTCGTGGTCGTGGAGATGACCGCAGGGCAGATCAACAGAGGATTCCGTCTCGCCGCCGATGGAAACCTCCATGTGCGTGCCGCAGATGCCGCAGGTGGTTTTGCGCGCCGCAGTCACGTGCACGCCGTCGACCAAATGGTTCATGGTGTGCAAAAAACCGGCCTGATCGGGGAGCAGCTCGTAAAGGGCGGACAGCAGCATGTCCCCGGCGGCTCCCATGTTACATTCCAAGTAAAGTGTTTTCATTCCCGGATTCCCTCCATTTGATTGATGCGGCTGGCCAAAAAGCCCGCGCCGAAGCCGTTGTCGATGTTCACCACGCTCACGCCGCTGGCGCAGGAGTTCAGCATGGACAAAAGCGCGCTGAATCCACCGAAAGACGCGCCGTAGCCCACGCTGGTGGGGACGGCGATGACGGGGCAGTCCACAAGTCCGCCCACAACGCTGGCGAGGGCACCTTCCATCCCCGCCGCCACGACCACCACCCGGGCGGTCATCAGCGGCTCCAAATTGGAAAGCAGGCGGTGCAGCCCGGCAACGCCCACATCGTAAAGTCGGGTGACGCGGTTCCCCAGCGTTTCGGCGGTGATGGCAGCCTCTTCCGCAACGCCCATGTCGCTGGTGCCGCCGGTGGCGATGACGATGGAGCCCCGCCCGGTCACGGGCTCTGGCATGGCAACCGCCAGCTTTGAAAGGGGCTCATAGCGCAGAGGAAAGCGCTCGGCAAGAAAATCGGCTACCTCCTGCTCAATCCGCGTCACGAGAACATTGGTGCAGCCGCGGTGCTGCATGGATTCCAAAATGCCCGCCGTCTGCTCTCTGGTCTTAAACTGACCGTAGATGACCTCCGGCACACCCTGCCGGACGGCCCGGTGGTAGTCTACCTTTGCGTAGCCCAGATCTTCAAAGGGCGCCAGCTTCAATCGCAAAAGCGCGTCCTCCGGCGTGAGCGCACCCCGGCTCACCTCATTTAAAACAGATAAAATATCGTGTTTGTCTGCCATCGTCGTCCTCCTCACAATCTTGGAATCAAATCCAGCGCAACGGTTGAAAACAGGGGAGAGAGCCGGGAGACAATGGTGGCTTTCTGCGCCAGCGCCGCGGAAAATCGGCTCTCGGGAAGCTGCAAAAGCGCCGTGTCTCCCCGCAGGCGAAGGCGAAAATTGGAGAAGCCCAGCTCAAAGAGCGCCTGCTCCCCCTGCTCGATGCGCCCAAGCGCCTCGGCTGTAATGGCGGTTCCGGTTGGAATTCTGGTGGCAAGGCAGGCGTAGGAGGGCTTGTTCCAAGTGAACAGGCCGACTTCCCGGCTCTTTGCGCGCACCTCCTGCTTGGTGACGCCGCATTCCCGCAGGGGGGAGCGGACTTGAAGCTCCCGGAGCGCCTGCATTCCCGGGCGGTCGCCCTCGTCGTCGGAGGCGTTGGTGCCGTCGATGACCAGCGTGTATCCATCCTGCGCGGCGGCCTTGCCAAGCAGGGAAAACAGCGCCCGCTTGCAGACGTAACAGCGGTTGGCGGGGTTGGCGGCGATCTGCGGATCGGACAGAACGTCAGCCTCCAGCACCGTCAGGGGCAGCGCGCACAGCGCGGCGATTTTTCGGGCGTCCTCCAGCTCAAAGGCGGGCTGAAAGGCGCTGCGAACAAAGTAGGCGTGCCAGTTTCGACCGTATTTTGAAGCGGCATAGGCCAAAAGCGCGGAGTCTGTGCCCCCGGAAAAGGCCAGCGCGCCGTCCGGGTTTTCCCGGAAAAACTCTGATAGTGTCATAAAATCCTCCCGTCCCGCAGATGAAAAAAAGAAGGCATACCCGCCGGGGGTAGCCTTCTGGCAATGCGAACAGTTCTCTGTTGCGCGTCTTGATACGAGTGAAATCTGGGAATCAATCCGGAAAAAGCCAAGGGACGCGCCATCTTCTGATGCCGCCGCATGTTCTTCTGAACATGCGCTCTTGCGTGCCTTTAAAATAACAGAAAAAACAGCGCTTGTCAATTGGAGAGCCGGGCGAAAAATGCCAACGGCCCTCCGGAAAATTCCGGAGGGCCGCAGCAAGAGAAGGAGAGGGATTAAAGCTTTTCCAGCGCCTGATCGAAGTCGCGTAGGATGTCGTCGATATCCTCCAGACCGGAGGAGAGGCGAATCTGGCCCATGGTGATGCCGATGGCAGAGAGCTCCTCGGGCGTGAGATCCCGGTGGGACGCTCTGGGCGGATAGGTCAGCGTGGTGCCGACGCCTGCCAGCGTGGGCACAAAGCGCACGATCTGCAAATTGCGGATGAGCTTGTTAATCTCCGCCTGACCACCCTTGAAGTTGACGCTCAGCATGCCGCCGTAGCCGTTGCCTTCAAACTGGCTGTCAGCCAGCGCCTTGCTGGGAGAGGAGTCCAGACCGGGGTAATAGACCTGCTCCACCTTGGGATGAGCCTCGAAAAACTTAGCCAGCGTCATGGCGTTTTCGGACATTTTCTTTGCCCGCAGAGGCAGCGTCCGCAGACTGCGCGCCAGCAGCCAGGATTCCGTGGCGCCCAGATTGGGACCGTACAGGCCCAGGAAGAAGTTGATTTTCTGAATCAGCTCTGCGGAGCCCAGCGCTGCGCCGCCCACAATGTCATCGTGGCCGCCGAGATACTTTGTGGCGCTGTAAAGCACCAGATCCGCGCCAAACTTGATGGGCTTTGCAATGATGGAGGTGGCAAAGGTGTTGTCGATGAAGAGCTTTGCGCCGTGGGCGTGGGCCACGTCGGCCAAATGCTTCATATCCGGCACGGACATGAGGGGGTTTGCAATCGTCTCCCCGTAGACCAGCGTGGTGTTGGGGCGCATGTAGTCCTCCACGTTTTGCGTGTTGAAGTCGATGAACGTCGTCTCCACGCCCCAGCGCTTGAGCTCATGCTTGAGATAGTAGAAAGCCTCGCCGTAGATAATGGGGGAGGCGACAATGTGGTCGCCGGGCTTTACGACAGCGAGAATGGAAGTCGTGATCGCGGCCATGCCGGAGGCAAACACCAGGCCCTTTTCCGCACCGTCACCGGCGGCGAGAATCTGGGAGACGGCGTCGGCGTTGGGGTTGCCGAGCCGGAAGTATGCATAGCCGGGAGCGCCCTCATCGCAGATCTGGTCGATGGGCTCGATGGAATCGAAGATGTAGGCGGAAGAGAGGTACAGAGGGAAAGTCTCCGGAACGGTGAGAGCCTTGTTCATTTCATAGCAGAGCTCGCCGTTGCCGGTGTGTACGTATGTGGTTGCGTCGCCTTTTTGAATAGACATGGAAAGAGCCTCCTTGTGATATTAAATGAAAGAGTTGTACAACTGATCGGGATGTAAAAGTTACTGCGCGGACTTATGCAGCATCGGGTAGAGGAGCAGACCGCCCACAAGACCCACAACGGCGGGAACAATCCAGCCGAAGCCGAGGCTGTACAGGGGGATCAGGTTCAGGATCTTGTCCAAGAATCCGAAGTGGACGCCATACTGAGAGGGCAGGTCCAAAAAGGCATAGATTACGGTGAGATACGCCGCGCCCTTGAAGCCGCCGTCGTTGGGAATTACCTTTTCAAAGATTCCCAGCAGCATCAAAACCAGAGCGATGGGATAGGTGAAGGAGAACCAGGGGGAGGTCAGGCTCACGATGGTGTCCAGACCGAAGCTGGCGACAATCGTCGTGACCACGGGGACGATGATGACCAGAATTTTATAGGGCAGCTTGCCGGAGGTGGCTGTCTCAAAGAAGTCCGCCACGGCAGTGATTTGGCCGATTGCGGTGGTGAGGCAGGCGAGAATCACGGAAAGGCAAAGCCCATAGATGGCGATCTGTCCGCCGCTGGAGCGGATGATGGTCAAAAGCAGCGGCGCGTTGCCGATGTCGGAGGTGTATTCGCCGCTGACGCAGGCGCCCATGAACAGCAGACCGCCATAGATGATGGCGAGGCAGGCCGCGGCAATGAGGCTTGCGCCCATGTTCACCTTTTTGAGCTCCGCGCCCTCGTAACCCTTGTTGCGGATGGTGTTGAAAAACACGGTGGCCATCAGGAAGGAGACAAGCACGTCGCCGGTGCTGTATCCGCCGAGGAAGCTGTGCAGGAAGGCGTTGTCAACGGTGGGCTCGGCGGGAGTCCCGATGGGGCTCACAATGCCCTTGATGACCAGAATCAGCAAAATGATCGTCATGACGGGGGTGAGGAGCTTGCCGACCTTGTCCAGCACGCTGCCGCGATCCTTGGCAAACCAGAACGCGACCACAAAATAAATGATGACGGCAATCAGATAGGGAGCGCCGCTCCAGATGCCCTGCAAGCCCATCTCAATGCCGACGGCGGCGGTTCTGGGGATCGAGACGCAGCAGCAGAGGATCATAATCATGCCGATGAAGACGTTATAGAACTTTTTGTTCACGTGGTCGGAGATTTTTTGCACGGAGCCGCAGTTGCCCAGAATCAAAATTGCCAGAATCGGCAGACCTACGCCGGAAGCCAGCATACCGATCATGCCGGCGCTCCAGTTGGCGCCGCTTTCCAGACCCAGCATGGGCGGGAAGATCAGGTTGCCTGCTCCAAAGTACGTGGCAAAGAATGCCAGACCGATAAACAGGACGTCCAAGGGTTTGATGCGCTTTTGCGTGTTGTTTTCCATTCGTTTTCCCTCCTATTGATGTGGCGCATTTTCAACAAAAAGGAAGCGCCAACCTGTCTCTATTGTATACAAAGTGCATATTTTGTCCAATACCCAAATGTTTTTGTGGGTGATAACTTTTTTTCATGGGGGCATGGACGGTTTGGAATCACGCCGCGAAAAGGCGAGGAGCAAAAGAAAGGGGGTGCTTTTTCGGCAAAAATTCGGTATGCTGAAAAAAACGATTCGGCGAAAGCGGAAAGGATGGCTCAGAAAATGACGCTTTTACAATTGAAATACATTGCCATGGTCGCCAAATGCGGCTCTTTTAGCAAAGCGGCCCAGACGCTCTATGTCTCCCAGCCGGGCATCAGCAAAATGGTTCGCGCCATTGAGGAGGAACTGGGCATTACCGTGTTCGTCCGCTCCAGCGCCGGAATCACGCTGACGGCGGAGGGGAAAGAGCTTTTGAATATGGGCAACCGCCTGCTCAACGACGCGGACCATATCACGCAGCATTTCAAGCAGGATATCCGGGAGGATCATGCCATGCTCTCGGTGAGCAGCCAGCACTATTGCTTCGTGGTGGACGCGCTTTCCATGCTGCAACAGGAATCCAAGATCGATTCCTACACCTATAAGCTGCTCATCGGCCAGAATCCGGACGTCATCCAGCACGTGGCGGACAAGGAAAGCGAGCTGGGCGTTTTGTTTGTGGGGGAGCATAACCGAAAATTCATGGACCATGTGTTTGAGGACAACGACCTGGAATTTCACCACCTGATGACCAGCATTCCCTATGTGTTTATCCATCGGGATCACCCGCTGGCGTCGCAGGAATCCCTCTCCTTCGAGGATTTGCAGCAGTATCCCTGCATCATGTACGAGCTGGACCCCAGCTCTCCCTCCATTTTGCACGAGGAATTTTTGGCGGTGGATTTTTATCCGAAGAAGGTGAATATCATCAGCAGCCTCTATCAGAGCGCGCAGATCATGATCACCTGCAACGGCTATGATTTGGGCAGCGGCGTGATTGCGCCCAGCAACAAGGCGCTGGGGATCGTGAAGCGGCCGCTGGACGGCTTTGACATGCTGATCTCCATCGGCTGGATCTGCCGCCGAGGGCATACGTTGAGCCCGCTGGCACAAAAATTTGTGGAAAATCTGAAGCTTTTGAGCGTGGATGCATGAGAAAAACCGAAAAAGGAGGACGCCCTTTGGGGCGTCCTTCTTCTTTTTACAGGCGGTCACAGCACCGTGCCAGCACGTGCGGCGGTTCGCGCACCCTCCCGGATGGCGGGAACCCCGTTTACAAACACGTAATCCATCCCCTGCGCCAACTGCCGGGGAGCCGACCAAGTCCCCGGCTCGTGGATGGCGGCGGGGGCAAACAGGCAGAGGTCGGCGTCCGCGCCCACCTGAATGCGGCCCTTTTGAGAAAGACCGAACCGGTCCGCGCTTTGCCGGGTGATTTTATGGATGGCCTCCGGCAGCGACAAAACGTGGCGCTTTTGCACGTACGTCTCCAGCAGGCGGGGAAACGCCCCGTAGACCCGGGGGTGCAGCAGACCGGAGGCGGGGTATGTGGCGTCGGAGATGACCGTGGAAAAAGGCGCGCGCAAAATGGCGGACACGTCATCCTCCGAGGTGATAAAATCAATCATGGAGGGGGTGCAGGCCTCTGCCGCCAGCAGATCGAACAGGGCGTCAAAGGGGTGCTTTTTCTGGGCCTGTGCAATGGCTGACAGGGATTTCCCCTCAAAATTGCGGTGCTCCGGGCGGGTGAGGGAGGTTGCAAAAATGTGCTCAAAGCCCACCAGCAGGGAAATGTTTTCAAAGTCCTTTCCACTTTCCATCCGGCGGCGCATTTCCTGACGCTTTTTTGGATCTTGCAGCGCGGCGGTCAGGGCCTCTGTGCCGCCGGCGTGAAATTCCGGCGGCAGCACGTGGATGAGCTGGGTGGACCCGGCGGGATAGGGGTACACGTCGCAGCCGATCGCCATGCCCGCGTCCCGTGCCTCGGATAGCAGCGAGAGCATCTCCGGCACAGCGCGGTTCCAGTTTCGCGTGCCGATGGCCTTTAGATGGCTGATTTCCACAGGCGTTTCCAGCGCCCGGGCCACGGTGAGCATCTCCCGCAGGGCGTCCTCCACGCCGTCTCCCTCCTGACGCATGTGGACCGCCACCGTCACACCGCTCTGGCGCAGAGGCGCAAGCGCGTCCAAAAGGCCCTGCGTGGAATAAAAACACTCGGGCGCATAGCCCAGCCCCAGCGAAACGCCCTGCGCGCCGTCGGCCAGAGCTGTTTCCAGCAGACCGTGCAGGCGCGTCAGCTCCTCCCGGGAGAGATCCCCCGGACGAAAGCCGCTGACGCAGGCGCGCAAAGTCCCCATGCCAGCCAGCATCCCCACGTGGAGCGGCGGCTTTGCCCGCTGTGCGGCGCGGCGATAGTCCGCGAGAGACGCGGGAATTTCGCGTTCCGCCGCCCCCACGATGGGGGAGAGATAGCGCAAGACCTCCGATTGATGAGGGCCCACCACCGGGCACAGGGAGAGGCCACAGTTTCCGTTTAGGACGGTGGTCAAACCCTGAAAAAGCTCCGAGTCTCCCCAGTCGGGGGCAAACAGCGCCGCGTCGGCGTGACGGTGAATATCCAAAAAGCCGGGGCAGAGCGTGCGTCCCGCGGCGTCGATCACCTGATGGGCGTCGGCGGCGTCCAAAGCGCCGATGGCGGCGATGGAGCTGCCGCAGATCCCAAGATCCCCGGAAAACGCCTCCGCGCCGGAGCCGTCCAAAATGCTTGCGTGCTGAATGAGATAGTCGAACATGGGTCTGCCTCCTTTTAAATCGGTCCCCAGTCTAGCACGAATGGGGCCGGTTTGCAAATCCCAAGGGGCAAAAAAAGGCTGCCCAATCGGGCAGCCTTTTCAGTCGCGGGAAAAGCGATCAGTCCTCGCACAGACCTGCGGTGATAATCGCCATGGAGTAGACCTCCTGCGCGTTGCAGCCGCGGGAGAGGTCGTTGATGGGGGCGTTCAGACCCTGCAAAATGGGGCCGTAGGCATCAAAGGAGCCCAGACGCTGAGCGATCTTATAGCCAATGTTGCCGGCGTTGATGTCCGGGAAGATGAAGGTGTTGGCGTGACCGGCAACGGGGGAATCGGGGCATTTGGTGTGAGCCACCCGGGGAGAGACGGCAGCGTCGAACTGCATCTCGCCGTCCACAGCCAGATCGGGAGCCAGAGCCTTGACCTTGGCGCAGGCGCCGCGCATCTTGTCCACGTCCTCGCCCTTGCCGGAGCCCATGGTGGAGTAGCTCAGGAAAGCGACCTTGGGGTCGATTCCGAACACGCGGGCGGTGTTGGCAGTCTCCAGACCGATTTCCACCAGCTCGTCCTCGGTGGGCTTGATGTTGATGGCGCAGTCGCCCATGGCCAGAACCTCGCGGTCGCCGGTGGCGGAGGGACGCACCAGAATGAAGCAGGAGGAGACGATCTTGCTGCCGGCCTTGGTCTTGATGATTTGCAAAGCGGGACGGACCGTGTCGGCGGTGGAGTAGGTGGCGCCGCCCAGCAGAGCGTCGGCATAGCCCATCTTCACCAGCATGGTGCCAAAGTAGTTGCCCTGCTTGAGGACCTTGCGGCACTGGGCCTCGTCCATCTTGCCCTTCCGCAGTTCCAGAAGGGTGGCGACCATCTTGTCCATGTCGGGGAAGTTGTCGGGATCGATGATCTCGGCGCCCCGGATGTTAAAGCCGGCGGCCTCGGCGGCAGTCTGGACTTCGTCCGGATTGCCAACCAGAACGGGCGTGAGGAACGTACCGGAGAGCAGACGGGCAGATGCCTCTAGAATGCGGGGATCGGTTCCCTCGGTAAAGACGATCTTCCGGGGACGGGCCTTGAGCTTGTTGATCAAAAACTCAAACATTTTAATTTCCTCCAAATTTTCCAGCATACGGCTGAATTTCATAGCATTTTCATTATACACGACTGTTCGGCGGTCTTCAATTGAAAAATGAAAATATGGTGACAAAAATTCATGATTGTTTCACCAATTCTTCTGACAAATGTGTAAAATTGACAAAGGCCAGCCCAGATGATGTGGTTCCAAAAAGACGTAAACCCAAGGAATTGATGCGTTTTTTCGACTGAAAAAGGCTTGACGGATGCAAAAAAACGAGGTATTATGAGACGGTAACAATTTGTAACTTTTTGATCGGCTTTTATAGGAGACGACATGAACGATACGCAAAAACAACGGACCACCGCCGTTCGCAGACCCCAGCAGAGCGGACGGCGGCTGGCAAAAAGCGCTGTGGAATCTCGCCGGACGACGTCGCGCCGGGCGGAGACAACGCGGCAAATAGAGGACAAGTCTCCCGCTGAGGAAGCCTTGCAGACCGTGGCGGTGGCGGAGCGGACGGACGATCCCGCCATCCGGCAGAAACTGGCCCGGCGGCAAGAGCTCTCCGAGGCGAAGACGGCTTTTTCAAATGCGGCGCATACCGTGATGGAGAAGCTGCGCCGCGCCCGTCGGCGCTGGCGGCATATTGTGCGGGAGAAGAAGGCTCGTCATTTCCCGGAGTCGGAGCGGGCGCCCATCCAGATGCTCCTGTTTGGCTGGAGCATGCTGCCCATGGCGGGCAGCCGCCTGCGGGAGGTCACTTGGGGCCGCCGCAAGCGGGCAATCCATCAGTTTGCCAGACTTCGCGCCCGGGTGGAGCGGTTGCACATCCACCCTGCGGCGTTTTTGGGCGGAGCCACCGGGCTGGCCGCCATCGCGCTGTTCTTTTCCTTTTATACCTTTGGCACCACAGTCCTTTATAATGGAGAGACGGTGGCGTCCGTCCCCTCCAGATCCACGGCGGAGGAAGCGCGAACGGATTTGGAAAAGACCACGACCCGGACGCTGGGCCAGAAGTATACCATTGATGATTCCATGATCCAGTATTCCTCAGGCCTTTTGCGCCGGCAGGATGTGGTGGATGAGGATACCTTTGAAGAGGATCTCTCCAAGGAGATCGGCCTGGTCACGTCGGCCTATTGCCTGTATGTAGAGGGCGAGCGCATTGGCGCAACGTCCTATTCCGGCGCGCTGGAAGAGCTTTTGGCCCAGTTGAAGAGCGCCTCCACGGACGCGGATACCATCTCCTGCACCTTTGCCGAAAATGTGGAGATCAAGCAGGAATACGTCCCCACCGAGCAGGTGATGAATCTGGGCTATCTGGCGGAGATGCTGTACAGCACCAAAACCGCCGAGGTGACCTACACCGTCAAAAGCGGCGACACGTGGTCCCAAATCGCCAATAGTCACGGCCTTACCTCCGCGCAGTTGCTGGCGCTAAACCCCGGCTATAACATCGACAGGCTGCAAATCGGCGAAATGCTGACGCTGTCCGCCTCCGTGCCCTACCTCACCATGACGGTGGTGGAGCGGGAGCGGTATGTGGACGATGTGCCGTTTGATATTGTCTATACCGATTCCGCGAACCTCTATAAGGGCGACTATAAGGTCACCTCCGCCGGATCTTACGGCGCGGCGGACGTGGTGGCCAATGTGACCTACGTCAACGGCGAGGAGACGGCCCGGAATATCCTCTCCTCCGTCACGCTGAGAGAACCCGTCACGGAGCAGCGCTTGCAGGGCACCAAGGAGCGCCCCACGTGGCTGCCCACCGGCACCTTCCGTTGGCCTGCCACCGGACGAATCACCTCCCGCTTTGGCGGACGGTCCTCTCCTGGCGGCGTTGGCTCCACAAATCACAAGGGCATCGATATTGCCGGACGGCGCGGAACGCCTATTTACGCCGCCGATGGCGGAACGGTGGCCTACGCCGGATGGATGGGCGGCTACGGCTATCTGGTCCAGATCAACCACGGCAACGGCTATGTGACCTATTACGGGCACAACAGCGGGCTGACGGTTTCCGTGGGCCAGCATGTCTACAAGGGCCAGCAGATTGCCCGCATGGGCTCCACCGGCAATTCCACCGGCAACCACTGCCACTTTGAGGTCCGCTACAACGGCGTGGCCAAAAACCCGCTGAATTACCTGCCCTGAGTGCAGGAAAAGCCCAACAGCCTATGAGAAAAGCCGCCCCATTCGGGGCGGCTTTTTTGTGCGGTTACAGGCTTGATCTCCCTGCGTGTCCGAAAGAGGACGGCGTCTCGCCCTGCGAGCGATTCCGATTATTGTCCCGAATTTCCCTGCGCGTCCGAGGGAGGACGGCAGGTGGCACGCTGAATCAGCGAGGGCGTGATGAGTTTGCGGGTGTATTCTCCGGGCGCGCCATTTTCGATGAGCTCCAGCAAAAGGTGCACGGCGCTGCGGGCCAGCGCGGGAGAATTTTGGGCAATGGTACTCAGTTGAATGTTGGGCAGAGCTGCATATTCAATGTTGTCAAAGCCCAGCACGGAGAGACGGTCCGGAATGGAAATGCCCAGCTCGTCCGCTGCCTGCATTGCCCCCAGCGCGACGGCGTCGGACGCGGAGAAAAGCGCCGTCTGGGAAAAGGGATGCAGGAAAAATTCTCTGGCTGTGCGATAGCCGCTTTCGATGCTGGACGCGAAAGCGGGGTTTTCCACCGTGACCACGGACATGTCGTGGGTGGCGGCAGCGCTCAAAAATCCGTTGTGGCGCAAATCGTGGGTGGCGCTGCCCCGGCGTCTGCCAAGATACACGATCTCCCGGTGCCCCAGCGCGAAAAGAGCCTCCGCCGCCATGTATCCGCCCACGTAGTTATCCGTGCTGACGGAATTGAAGCGCAGACAGCCCGTCTCCAGCGGGCCTGCGCCCAGCAGCACGCAGGGAACTGCCGCCTGATAGCGCTGCAAAAGAGGGTACGCGGCGTTGCTGGAGCTGGTGAGGAGGATGCCGTCTACCCGCTGACTGATGAGGAAGTCAAACAGAGACTCGATCTGCCCGTCTCCGGGGCGCCCGCTGCACAGCATGACCTGATAGCCCAGCTCCCGGGCGAACGTCTCGATGTGGAGGGAGAGAACGGCGTGAAAGGGGTTGGCAATATCCGGCAGAATCAGCCCCAGCATATTTGTGCGGCTGGAGATCAGGCTCCGGGCCAGCAAATTGGTGCGGTAGCCCTGCTCCCGGCAGATGGCCAGAACCTTTTCCCGCGTTTCCTCCCGAATCTCCGGCGCTTCGTTCAGGGCGCGGGAGACGGTGGTGACGGAGACGCCGGCCAGCCGGGCGATGTCTTTAATGGTGACTTGCTGCATAGTCGCCTCCAGAAATGAAAATAAAATGGTAACGTTTGCAGAAACAAGAAAATTTGGGGCGGATGGACGGGCCGCAGAGACGGCAAATTCCGGCCAAATTTCTGCAAACATGAGAAAAAACGAGAAGAAGTCCATGGAAAAGTCGGGATTATCAGGAATGGAATCGTTTTTTCTACGGTTATTATATCAAATAAATCTGACAGATGATATTGTACAAAGCGCATAAAAAAGAATTGAATCTATACATATAAATGTGGAAAATCCAAAAAATGTCTTGACAATTTATGGTGCAAAATGATAATGTAAGCAAAGAAAGCGAAAACGTTTGCATAAATTTGCGAAGCAAAAGGCGCGTTGAAAGCGGAAAGAGAGGGAGCTTGCACACGATGAAACCAAAAGAGCAAAACTACTCGAAATCCCGGCGACTGAAAAACCAGATCAAGGCAGTGGTCACAAACCCCTATAACGTCATTGTTCTGATCGCCATCGTTCTTCTGACGTATCTGATCGTTCTGCCGCTGCTGGATATGCTGGCCACCACATTTGAATTGGCACAGCGGGATCTGCGGGCAGTGCCCGGTCACGAAGCGGGAGAATTCACCTTCTATTACTGGCAGCGTCTGCTGGCCAGCGATCTTTCCATGAACATGCTTATCAAGCCGCTGCTCAACTCCCTTTTGATCGGCGTGGGCGTGTCGGTTTGCGCGATCGCGCTGGGCGCCTCCCTTGCGTGGCTGATGGTCCGCAGCGATCTGCCCTTCAAGCCGTTTTTCTCTCTGGCGGTCATCA
>CAZKMN010000007.1:14253-22995 GCA_964553905.1 uncultured Oscillibacter sp. | reverse complement strand
GGATTCCTCAGCACGCTGGTCATGGCGGCCATTTACTGCGTGCTGACCATTGTCGGTGCACAGTCCCGGGCCGTGTATGGGCTCAGCCCCGACGGCGGCTCCGTGCTCTACGCCGTAGCCACCCATTACTTCGGCACTTTCGGCGGCGTACTGCTGGGCGTGACCATCACGTTCGCGTGCCTCAAAACCGCCATCGGTCTGATTACCTCCTGCGCCACCACCTTTGTAGAGCTGTTTCCCAAAACCTTTTCCTATAAGGTCTATGCAATCGTGTTTTCCCTGTTCTCCTTTGGCGTGGCCAACTTTGGTCTCAGCCGCATCATCTCCCTCTCCCTGCCGGTTTTGATGTTCCTCTATCCTCTGACCATCACGCTCATTTTGCTCTGTCTTGCGGGCAGCTGGTTTGGCTATGACCAGCGGGTGTTTGTGGCGGTGACCATTCCGACTGCGCTGGCGGCTGGTGTGGACTTTTTGAATGCGCTGCCCGAAGCGGGCAAGGCGGTCCTCCATGTGCAGCCTCTGCTCTCCGGCGCGGCAAGCATTTTGCCCTTTTTCAAAATTGGCATGGGTTGGGTCGTTCCCGCCGCAATTGGCCTTGCTGTCGGTCTCATTTTACACGCAATGCGCCCCAAGGCCGCCTGAGCGGTCTGCGGTATCCCGTGAGGTCCCTAAAAAGGCGACAGGCATGAATCCAATCATGCCTGTCGCCTTTTTTATCAAGCAAGCCTTCTCCCCGCTTTTGAAGCCCCACTCGCGGAGATCGCGCACGTCAGTCCCCTCATCTCGGTCAAGATCCCCCTCGGGGCCGTCTGGTGGCATAGAAAGGCAACCCTCACGCAAAGGCCCTCATAAAATTTCTTGCCGACCTGATTTGAAACGGACTGCGTGGGTCAAAAGCTCGAAATGCAAACAAAGCCAGAGCGTCCCCTTTCGGGTTCGCTCTGGCCTTGTGATACGATGATCGTCATGCGCCGGCCCACAGGCCGGCTTTTCTTACAAAAGATACAGTGCGGTAAGGCTCAGCAGGAGAATATGGGCCGGATAAAAGAAATAAGAGGTGTACTTAAAGACCCGGTCCGCTTTGCCGGAGAGCGACTTTTTGCCGTTGTACATCCAGATGAACAGCAGGCTCAGCAAGGCAAGGCCCTGCTCCGGGAACTCGATCCCATTTGAAAAAATGATGACCTTTCCGCCAAGGAACACCCAGTTGATGGCCCAGAGGCCGAGAACCTGAACGGCAACCTCCAGATATTTTTTCGGCATCAGCTTTGCGATGTAAAAAATCAGCACAGTCAAAACGCCAAAGCCCGAGTAATCCACAAAGGTCAACGTGCCAACCGCCACGCTCAAGAGGCAGGAGCCGCCAATCAGGAGCACCTTCACAAAAAGCGGGGTATGTAGGGCGCGTATCCGATCGATCAGCATCAAAAACAGCAGGGCAATGCAAAACGTGAACATCACGTTTTGATGGAACGGCCCAATCAGCTCCCCACCCATCATGAGATTGTATGGAATCTCCGACAGCAGGGCAAAGAGAAAGAGATTTTTCAGATACTTCTTTTTGCTGGAGGTATGTGTGTAGCCCTCCGCAATTTGAAACGCAAAAATGGGGAACGCAATCCGCCCGATCTGTGTCATCCACTGAAATCCGGCGACATTTACCACTGTCATGTACGCGTGATCGAACGCCATAAAAAGCATGGCCAGCCCTTTTAGCCACTCGCGGCTTATAAATTGCAGACCTGCCGTTTTCTTTGAATCCATGGAAACCTCCAATATCATAAATAGTTTTGCTTGTTTATTATAGCAAACAAGTCGGTTTTTCTCAAGGGATATCCGCAAAAACGCACAGGGAAATTCAGGAGATCGACCTCCCGAATATCCCTGTGCGCCTTCGATGCAAGAGCGCTTTGCGGGTGTCTGCGGTCAAAGCAGAGGGCCTACCGGCCTCCGCTTTCGCCAAAATCCGAATTTTCCGTTCAGCCGATCAACCGGCCCAGCGTCTGATACAATTTCTCCGGCTCGATGGGTTTTGACAGGTGTGCATTCATGCCCGCGCGCATGGATTCCTCCACATCCGTGTCAAAGGCGTTGGCAGTCATGGCAATGATGGGCACGGTAGCGGCGTCCGGGCGGGCGACAGACCGGATTTCTTTTGCGGCGTTTAATCCATTCATGACAGGCATCCGGATATCCATGAGGATCGCATCAAAATACCCCGCCGAAACCGTTCGGAATTGATTGAGCGCTTCCAGCCCGTTTTCCGCCGGTACGACACGCATTCCTTCCTTTTCCAGCAGCTTCACCGCAATCATGCGGTTTAGCGGATGGTCCTCTGCCAGAAGAATGCGTTTTCCAGCGAGCTGACCCGGCAAACGCGGCGTCTGCATCTTTTGTTGCGGCTCCTCCCGGGCAATGGGGAAGCAAAAGTGAAGCGTGAATTCCGTGCCCACGCCCAGCGCACTTTTCACCTCAATTTCCGCGCCCATCAGCTCCATAAGCTGTTTGACAATGGCAAGGCCCAGCCCGGTGCCCTGATAATCGGGTGTAATATTGCCGGTTTCCTGCGTGAACGTCTCAAACATGTGGTGCTGAAATTCCTCGCTCATTCCGATGCCATTATCGCGAACGATGCAGGAAAATCTGTTCATCCCGTCTTTTAGGTCAATATCTTGTACTAAAAGCTCAATTTTCCCACCAATCGGCGTAAATTTCACTGCGTTGGATAAGAGGTTGTAAAAAATCTGCTCGATTCGGATCTTGTCCACAAGAATCGTCTGGGGTGTTTTTCCCTGATCCTCCAACACAAAGGTGATGTCTTTTTGTCGGCACAGCGGCCCAATTACCGCACGGATATTGTTGCAAAATTCAGCGTATGGGTAAGGCGTTGGATGCAGTTCAATTTTTCCGCTGGTAATTTTCTCCATATCAAGGCAGTCGTTGATGAGACTGAGCAGGTAGTTTGCAGAGCTTGCGATGTTGGCAAGCATCTCATCCATTTCTTTGGAGCAGCTCTTTTTGTCCATGGCCATGGAGGTAAGACCGATGATGACATTCATGGGCGTGCGTAAATCATGGCTCATGCGAGAGAGGAAATCGCTCTTGGCGTGACTGGCGCTTTTTGCCTCGCTCAGCGCCGCTTGCAACGCACGCTGCTGTGCCTGCTCCTCCTCGTAAAGGTCCGTGATATCTCTGCGGGCAATGACAATATCCTCGTGCGTGCTGTCGAGATAAAACGCCCGGGTTTTCTTCCTTCGCATAGTCCCATCAGGCGCGTGATGGCGGTAGGTCACGGTGACAACCGGTTCTGTCTTCAGGCATTTGATGAGGATATTTTTATGGAAAAAGGCGAGGACGGCCTCTCTGTCCTCCTTGTCCACAATCTTCAGTTCGTCCACTTGAGACATGGTGTTGAACGGAAATTCCGTATAGAGCTTTCTTGCGCCGTTTTGATAATCGCCCCGCAGCCGCAGCAGCATGGCCGTATCGGATACGGTATTGAGCAGCATGACGAAGTCCGTCTCCTCGTCGATCACGCTTTCAGCAGTCAGCTCTTTTTTGCGTTCCGTGTCAATATTGCGTAGATAGGTATAAGAAATCAGGTCGCCGGTTTCCGGACTGCGCGCCAGACGACACGTGGCACGCAGCCAGTAGAGTCGCCCGTCGTTGAGACGGCGGCGGTATTCCGCAGAAAACTCATTGATTCCGTTATGGAATCGCTCCGCCGCCTTGGACACGTCAAAGAAATCCGCGGCAATGCGTTGCTCTTCCTCCGTTGGAATATCCTGTTCAATATCAAAGCGAATCATGGCGCCTGCGGCGCCTTTTTGAAACGATTTGACCAGCCCCTGATTGATTCGGTACGTCTCAAGCCGGTCTTTGGTGACATTGAATTGAACGGCAATCATGCTGTCCTTTTCCAGCATTTTACGCTGGGAGAGCTCCTGGGTGTACTGTTTTTGGATGGCGAGATTGGCTTTTTGCAGCGCTTCCTGCGCCAAGACCGTGTCATTGATATTGGCATACCCGCAATAGAGCGTGATTCGCTCGCGCTCACGCTTGACCACGGAGGCCGCCAGGCGGAACCAGCGGTACGTTCCGTCTCCGCAGCAAATGCGGTAATCGATGGCAACTCCGTTTCCGCCCGCGGCGCATTGCGCGGCGGCAGCGCGAACTCCATCCAGATCGTCCCGGTGTACAAAGCTCAAAAAGTCAGCCCGCTCTCCCGGCTGTCGATTTTCCCGCAGCTCTCCGATCATACGGTAGTAGCTGTCGTTCATATAGATCTGCTTCAGCTCTCCGTGGTCGATCTCGCAGATGCCGATTCCCATAGGCACCAGATTTAAAAGCTCCTCCTGCTGCATCCGTTTTTCATGCTCTTGCGTTTCATCGGACGCATAGAGAATATAACAATCCGCGCCGTTCCACATGGAGGCCTTGACGCGAATGCCCAGATAGCAGTCATCGTGCTGCCTGTGAAATTCGGAAAAGTGCTCTGTTGAAAGCGCAGCGACTTCCTCGTCACTCAACAGCGCATTGCTCTGAGGAATGACCTCGAAGATCAGCCGTCCCACCAAAGGCACGTCCGGTCCGACCCGGTACATCTGCCGCATACGCTCGTTGCAGTATACGATCCGCCGAGTTTTGCGTTCCGCCACCAAAACGCCGGTGGTGGAATCCTCCACAATGCTCCGATAGAGCGCCGTCTCCTCAGACGGCGTGGTGAACACGCAATAATAGACCGGGCAGCCGTCCTCCTCCCGCAGCTTGCTGGCATTGAGATGCAGCCACCGCAGACTTCCGGTTTTTGTAAGGAAGCGATAGGTGATATTGATCTTCTCCCCGATGTCCATGGATGCGTGAAGCGTCTCAAAAAATCGTTTTAAATCCGGCGGAGCGATGACGGTATCCAAAAAGTCCTCACGCTGCAAAGCCTCTCGCAGCTCTTCCCGCGTGCGGTCAGAAAGTCTGGCGAAGCCGTCGTTAAAATACAGGCATTCCAGCCGCTCTCCCACCTTAAACACGGCAACCCCGCCGGGCAGCTCGTTGAGGAGGCTGTCCAGCATGAAGCTCTTTTCCTTTTCTTCGCTGATATCAATGAGAATGCCCAGCGTGCGCGTGGGCCGGTTTTGTGCATCTCTGTAAAAAAGCCCTACCAGTCGGCACCAGCGATAACCGCCTGCCGTCAGCTTCATACGCAAAATTGCCTCTGCCCGCGGCGCGCCGCTTTGCGTGTCCGCAAAAAATTGCAAAAGGGTCTGCACATCATCCGGGTGAATCACGTCCGCAGGCGCTTTGTTGGCCACGACCAGTTCCGGCGGCACCTGACTCATTGCGTATTCCCGATAATTGTCCGAGCAATAAAACCCGCCTCTTTGGATGTCCCATTCAAAGACAGCGGCCTTCATTTCATCGATGACAAGCTGGTATCGGCTCTGCTCCAGCGCAAGGATCAGCTCCTCTTTCTTTTTTTGCGTGATATCCGTGGAAACGGAAACCAGCAGATAGGCGTCCGCCTCGTCCTGCGGCACGGCGCTGAGTCTGCGTTCCATCCACATGGGCTCGCCTTCCGGACGGAGAAACCGATAGGTCACCGTCTGCGGTTTGCCTGTACGGATGGATTCCCGTATGGCATGGTATGTTTTATCGCGGTCCTCCCGAGAGGTAAAAAGGTCATTAAACAGGTCCGTATGCTGTGCATACTTTTCACGGTCAACCCCAATGAGCCGGAAAAACAGCTCGTTGCCGTAGAGCAGGCGCTCCTTGCCATTTTTGATACGCATCACGCAGATGCTGCTGCCGATACTGTCTGCCACCAGCCTCATCTGTGCAAAGTTTTCCTTTTCAGCGGTAATATCTTTGAAAAAGCAGAGCGCGCAATCCTGCTTGTCCACCGTGATAGTAACCATGGTCAAATCCACCCAGCAAACGCCGCCGTCTTTGCGGAGAACGCGGTACTGCGCGCCGGACAGACTGCCATCATCGCAATAGCGCTGCTCAAGGCGTTCGTTCATTGAGACATCCATCGGAAAGAGGAGCTTTTGATCCTGATTGGAAACCAGATCGCCGTATTCCTGCGGCGTATAGCCCACGATATGATAATAGGCGTCGTTGAGAAAAAGCGGCTCCCTTGTTCCAGATGCAAAAACGCCGACTCCACAAGGCGCATTGGAAAAGACACTTTTCAGTTTTTCAAGTGCATAGGACGACCGCTCATTCATCGCAGATTCCTCCCATCTCATGCAAGCTCCATTGTTTTTGGCAAAAGCGCTTCCGCTTTAAACGTATCGAATTCCGTGTCCGGTCAGATTCCCGGCACTCTCATAATAGCGTCGCTTCTCCTGATACATATTCTCGTCGGCTTCTCGCAAAAGCTCCGTCAAATCGCCGCAGGTGCTTTTCCACGCATCACCGGCAGAAATATGGATCTGGTTTTCTTGGAGCGCCTGTCGGAGCGCCTTCATTTTATTTTGAAACGCACTCTGCTCCAGTTGAGGCGCCAGCACCACAAACTCGTCTCCGCCAATGCGGAAAGTCTGCTCCGGAAAGACGGTGTTGATGAGCCTTGCCGTATCTTGGATCAGCATATCTCCGACTTTGTGGCCCTGTTCGTCGTTTACCTGCTTCAGTCCGTTCAGATCCAGAAACGCAACCCCCATGTTCTTCGGTTGCCGCGCTTGATAGTCCTCCACAACCTGATTGTATTTGTTGCGGTTGTATAGCATGGTAAGCGTGTCGTTGTAGCTTAGGCGCTCAAACGCACGGCGTTTTTCCTCAATCTCCCGCTGGTTTTTTTCAAGCTGATTGACGGTGCAAAATGTCGAGATAAAATAGATCAGCAGTAAAACCGCCTCAATCATGCCCAGCGTGTACATGGTTCCCTTCAGCTTTAGAAGGCTTCCGAATGCCACCTGCTCCTGCACAACGATCAGCAATCTCCAATCAAACATGCCAACCGGCATATAATACATGTAGGAATTTTGTCCGTTTTTTGCTGATTTGTAAGCGGTAACGTCGGTTTTCCCGTTCCTGACATCTTCCACCAAATCCACGTTTTCATAGCCCTTTAGCTGTTGGCGGGGCTTCATGTCGTATAGATTGCCAAGCGAGTCGTGCCAGTCGTCCATGAGAAAGCTCCCATCGCGAGAATCGATCAGGCAGCTCACCGCCTCGCCATCATATGCCCGGGTTTGGAAAAGGGCGGGCATCGTCTTGCAGGAGACCACTCCCACCATCAGCGCACGGATCTCCCCCTGAACTGTCACCGGAACGGAATAGGCGATCACTTCCTCCCCGGTCTTGAGATCCGCCATGCGCTGCGACATAAACTCGCCTTTGGCGGCAAGCGTTTCAAAGGAACGCTCCCCATCCAGCTTCACGCGCTCTCCACTTTGCATGAGAGCGGTGTTATCAGGATAATAGACGTCGATCCTGTCAAAGATCGTCATGGGCTGAAACGCATTGATGTGCGCTCTGATGGCGTCATAGGAATCCACGCGATTTTCCTGCACCATAGCGTTAGCCGCCAGCTTCAAAATCGTAATGTTATCTCCAAACCGGCCCTCAATTTCGTGGTTGATCGTATCTGCGGTGTTTTCAAGAATTCCCCGGCATTTTTCCTCCTCCATATTCAGGATGTTCTTGTAGGCGCCAAGGGACAAAATCACCGTAATGACAATAATCAGCACGGGAGGGATCATTCTTTCGATAAAACTACTCGCTTTTGGCATCGTATGTTCTCCTCGGTTTCAAAATGGCACAGGGTTCACCGCTGTCCGTCATCCTTTGTCTTTGCGTAGATAAAATCATACAGCGTCTGGTAGAGCAGCTTCGGCTCAATCGGCTTGGCCAGATGTGCGTTCATACCAGCCGCCTTGGATTTTTGGATATCCTCCTCAAAGGCGTTGGCGGTCATGGCAATGATGGGAACTGTTTTTGCCGTGGGTTTGGAGAGATGGCGGATGGCATTTGCGGCCTGCAAGCCATCCATCTGCGGCATGCGAATGTCCATTAAAATAGCGTCATAATGCCCCACGGCAGAGGTGGCGTACATCTCCAGCGCCCGCAAGCCGTTTTCCGCGCAATCCACCGCAAAGCCTTTGCGCTCCAGCAGCTTTTTCGCCACCTCCACGTTCAGCGGCTGATCCTCCGCCAGCAGCACCCGCTTGCCGTCAAAGCGGAACTCGTCTCCAATGACGGATTTTTCCTCCGCCTGTTTTCCCAACACCTTTTCAAACGCGGAGATGAGATTGGACTTGAACATGGGCTTGCTCATCAGCAGATTGACCCCGGCGCGCTTGGCCTCGTGCTCAATGCTTGCCCAGTCGTAGGCGGTCATGATAATAATGGTCACCTCAGGGCCCACGATCTTCCGCATTCTTCGGGCCGTTTCAATGCCGTCCATCTCCGGCATTTTCCAGTCGATCAGCACAAGGTCATAGGACTGTTTTTTCTCCCACTTTTCCTTGACGCGCTGCACGGCCTTTACGCCGCTGTCCACCCACTCGGGTTCCATGTTCATTTCTTTGAGCGTAATGACCGCGTGTTCGCAGACGGTGACGTCGTCGTCCACGACCAGCACCTTGAGCTTGGAAAAATGATAATGGGTCTGATTCAGATAGCGTGTTTTGGATTCCGAAGTGATTCCCAGCTTCACATCGATGGTAAACTCTGTTCCAACTCCCACAATGCTGCGTACGCCGATGGTCCCGCCCATCATATCCACCAGATTTTTGCAGATGG
>CAZKMN010000007.1:398-14243 GCA_964553905.1 uncultured Oscillibacter sp. | reverse complement strand
CAAGGCCCAGTCCGGTGCCGCCATATTGTGTTGTGGTTCCCGAATGCTCCTGAGAGAACGGGTCAAACAGCTTGGGGATGAACTCCTCGGAAATGCCGCAGCCGGTGTCGTTCACCAAAAAGCGAAGTGTGGCGGTATTCTGGTCCTTTTTCATCTGCCGGACATGCAGCGTGACCTTTCCGCGCTCCGGGGTGAATTTCACGGCATTGGACAGGATGTTGATGATGACCTGCTGGAGCTTCATGGCGTCGCCCATGTAGTAATCCTCCACATTGGGGTCCACGATGCATTCATAATCGATGTGCTTTGTCTGCGCCTGTGTGTAGCAGATGGAATCAACGCCGTTTATAAATTCTTCAAATGGAATTTTTTCCGTTTTAAGCAAGATTTTTCCGCTTTCAATGCGGCTCATGTCCAGAATGTCGTTGATAAGCGAGAGCAGAAATCTGGAGGAAATTCCGATTTTTGCAATGCAGTCCGCCACCTGCTCATCGTCCCCGATGGACTGCACCGCAATCGCGCTCATGCCGATGATCGCATTCATGGGCGTGCGAATCTCATGGCTCATGCGGGAGAGGAACTCGCTCTTGGCGCTGTTGGCCTGCTTTGCGGCGAGAAGCGCTGCCTCCAGCATGTGGTGCTGTTGACGCTGCTGCTCGAAAAGCGCCGTCACATCCGTTCGCGTCATCAAAACCTGTTCGCTCTCTTCGTCCAAATAGGCGTACTGAATCCGCTTCTGTTGAATTTTTTGATTCTCGTCATATACGCCGTACACCGTGGAAAACACGCGCTGTTCTTTCAGCCGCGCCCGAATTCCGTCAGGGAGCATTTCTTCGATGGCGCGGTCCGCATCCTCCGGCACCACGATCGTCCGATTGACCGTTTGAATGGATTGGGCATAGTGCTCGTTTTTCTGCGGAAGAAGGTTTTGCATGTTTTCCCCGCCCAAATACAGCTTAAAGCTGTCGTTTTTCAGGTCAATGTATGCAATATAGTCGTATTCAACCGCGGCAACCGCCTCAATAATTCCCTCTTTGATTTTTTCTTCATTGATGTCATAGGTGTACATGAACGACATGATGTCGCCCGTCTCCGGGTTTTGATAGGACTTGACCGTGGTATTCACCCACAGCACGCTGCCGTTGCTGATCTTTCTGCGGTAATCCATACTGTACGTCGTCTCGCCTCTGTGAAAGGAATTGAGCACGCGCTGGCGATTGAGATAGTTGCGGAGCTCCTTGCGCTCCTCTTCTGTAAAGCAGGTCTGCACAAGCTGCTCTGTTCCCTCTTCATAGGGGGTCCCATCTGCGGAAATACTCACATCGTCCCGGGCGTCATAGCTCTCCACCACATTTTTTGTGAGATTGCAGCGAACCTTTACGAGCAGATTTTTATTCTGCGTCTCTCTGGCGTAGTCGGCCTCTTCCTTGTATTTCCGCTCAGCGATCTTCACGGCGGTCACGTCTCGGCCCACGCCGTGGGCGCGGAGAGGCTTGCCGTCCTGATCGAAGAAATTGGTGTAGTCGATATGCTCGCACCACCAGTCCTTTCCGTCCTTGGTGCGATACCAAAAATCACCCGAGGCAGTCTTTGCGCCATTGCGAAGCTTTTCATACAGCTCCAAAAACGCCTGCACGGAATCCTGACGGACGTAGCCGGAGGCAATCAGGGAATCCGGCACATTTTCCACCCGCTTTGCATCGCAGTGCATTTTTTTGGACGCGGCAGTCGGCAGGATAACTTTTTGAGCAAAGTCATAGGTCCAGAAGGACACATCCGCATTTTCCGTGGCAATTTGCAGCTTTTCCTCCCGGTCTCGCAGCTCCTCCTCCACCTCTTTTTGTTCGGTCACATCCACAAAAATGCAGTACAAAAACTCACCGTCGTGCTCGTCAAAGGCTCTCTCTGCCTGAATATCAGTCCATTTGATCGTGCCGTCCTTGCAAATCAGACGGTTTTGCGTATTGACCCGATCCCCGCCGGAGAGCTCCGTCTCCATGGTCCTTTCCACATAGGAAAGGTCTTCCGGATAGACGATCGCCGCCATATGGTTTTGAAACCGCGAGGCAAACTCCTCTTTCGTATAGCCAAGGAGCCGATAAAACCCCTCGTTGGCCTCCAAAACCTCCCAGCCCGGTTTCCTTTTGCAGCGAAACACGCCGCCCGGCACCGTGTTTACAATGAGGCGAAGCGTCTCATCCTGCTGGCGGATCGTTGTTTTTTGCCGCTCCTGCTCCGTGACGTCGGTATAAATGACATACACATAAAGCGTGTCCTTTTCGTTCACAAACACGCTGGCATATAATTGGATGTATTTGATCTCGCCGGATTTGGTCCGGGTGCGATAGATCGTGTTGGCACGCGTTCTCGTCAGGACGGCATCCTGAATCGCAGACGTCACCTTGGGTATGTCCTCTTCCACCGCACGGCAAACGTCAAGAGGATTTCCTGCCTCCAATTCCGCTCTGGAATAACCGGAAATGACGGAAATCTCATCGTTGCAATAAAGCAGAGCCGGGACGTTATCCGCCCCCATGGAATAGACGGCCACGCCGCCCGGAATCGCATTGAGCAGGCTGCTTTCCACCGCCCACTCCTGTTTTGGGGAATTTTCCTTTTCCGAACTTGTGTGTTTCATTCTGATACTTCCTTTTTGCCGGACAGAAGCGTTGTCAAGACGGCATACAGTTTTTGAGGGTCAACGGGCTTGGACAGATGGGCGTTCATGCCTGCGTCAATGGATTTTTGGACGTCATCTTCAAAGGCATTTGCCGTCATCGCAATGATGGGAATCGTTTTTGCGTCCGCGCGGTCCAGCTTCCGGAGTGCGGCGGCAGCCTGTAAGCCGTCCAGCACCGGCATACGGATATCCATCAAAATTGCGTCATAATGCCGTTCCGGAGCGTTGCGGAACTTCTCCACCGCGATTTCTCCGTTCTCCGCAGTCTCAACGGTCACTTCCATCCGTTCCAGCAGCTTAACCGCGATCATGGTATTGAGCGGATGATCCTCCGCGAGAAGGACCTGCTTTCCGCGGAGGGTACTTTGTATCTTCTCTTTTGAAAGGGCATCTTGCGCGGCGCAAGCCGGAGCCTCCACCGCCTTAGCGTGCAACGTCACCACAAATTCCGTGCCCTTACCCAACGCGCTGTGGCACACGATCTCGCCGCCCATCAGCCCGACCAATTTTTGCACAATGGCAAGGCCAAGGCCGGTTCCGCTTTCCGCGCTCGTTTTGGCGGTTGCCGCCTGCTCAAAGGGAAGGTACATTTTCTCTTGAAATGCCTCGCTCATACCAATGCCGGTATCTTGCACCGTAAAGCGGATGCCGATCATGCCATCGGCGTCCGCGCTACTCTCCACAAGGAATGTGACTGTCCCGCCGGGCGGGGTAAATTTGATGGCGTTGTTGATGAGATTGATAAAGATCTGCTGCAACCGGAGCTTGTCGATAAGGGCGGCGCGATCGGTGTTGCTGCGGTCCTCCACGCGGAGAAAAACGCCCTTGTCGTCCGCCTTTTTTTGCAGCATGGTGGTCATGCTTTCAAGAAATTCAGACGAATAATACGGCTCTGGGTTAAACTGCATCTTATCCTGCTCGATCTTGCTCATATCCAGCGTGTCGTTAATGAGATTCAAAAGGTACTGGCCGGACTGATTGATCTCTTTATGATACTGCTTCGCCTCCCCCAGATCCGCGCTGTCCATGCCCAGATAGGACATTCCGATGATGGCGTTCATAGGCGTTCTCATATCGTGGCTCATGCTGGAGAGGAAATTAGATTTCACGGAGATCGCGCTTTCCAGCACGTTCTTCTTTTTCTTGTTGTCGGCATACAGGATGAGGGAAAACGCGAGTCCGGCCGATAGCAGGACAAGGGTGGAGGAGATCGCCAAAAACTGCACGGGATTTGTGTAGAGCATATCGAAGAAATTCGTCTCGCCGCCATGATTGACATGCTCACGGATAATCTCTGTAAGCTCGTCGCCGGAAATGCTTTGCAGTCCTTTTGCAAGGATGGAATACAGCATTGGATCGGCATTTTTGGAAACGCCGATTCCCAGTCTCTGAGACTCCACCTGCAAATTTCGCAGATTCAGCGCATGATATTTGGGCTGTGCCAGAAAATATTCGCTCTCGTAGGCGTTGGCAAAGGTATAGTCCTCATCGCCCCGCTCCACCGCGTCCAGACATTCCTCGACCGTGTCATAATAGGTGACGGCGCCATGTTCCAGCGTTGACTTTTCGATTATGTCCGTAAGGTAGGATCCCCGGAGCAGCGCGACTCGAATATTTTTTGTGTTGCTTTTTTTATAGACCGTTACATAGTTCACTTCAATGTAGGGCTGGGTAATGAGGACATTGTGGCTGTTAGCCCATCCATAATCATAGATCATCTTAGAATAAATACAGTCCCTACACGGACCCCTTTTGGCGATGCTCCCTTTTTCCACCGGGACATACCGGAACGTAATCCCCACAGCTTTGGAAATTCTCTTCATGATATCAATGGAGATCCCCTCCGGATTTCCGTCTGCATTTGTCATTTCAAAGGGTGGATTGGCCGGGTCGTAGCGCACGTCCAGACTGGGATGACCGTCCAGATAGGCCTGCTCCTCCTTGGACAGCACGGCGATCTGCCCCTCCGAAAAATCATAATATTTTTTATAGAGCTCCGTGTTGAAATTAGGCGATTCCATTTTCAGTTTTTCCAGCGCCTTATTCAGTCCGTCCAGCACCCGCTGGTTTCCCTTTGTGGTGATGTAATAGACTTCGCTGGGGGCAAATTTTGCAATCACCCGGTAATCAGGGCTATTTTGATTGCTGCTGATGAGGGCGGCGTCTATGGTCTTGGCGGCAATGGCTTTGAGCATGTCCTCTTTCGTATCAAAGGTGATCGTCTTTACGGAGAACTGCTTTTTTTGGCAGTAGTCCGAAAGCCCACGATTGCGGGCAAAGTTCTTTTGAATGCCGATCGTCATACTATCAAAGGAATCAAAATCCTCATAGGCATACCGAAGGTCGTTCTTATCCGTGACCAGAAGTGAGGCGCTGAATCCGGAACTGAGCTCCGGGTAATCATAAATGGCTTCCCGTTCCGGCGTGCGCTGCACCACGCCCATCAAATCAATTTCGCCATTTTTGAGCAGCTCCAGACATTCGCTGGAGGTGGCAGTGGTGACATATTCATATTCCCATCCGGTAAATTGCGCGATTGCCTGCAAATACTCGTAGCTGTACCCCGAGTAATTGCCATCCTCGTCGATTTCCTGAAAATATGGAAAATCATAAAATCCCACGCGAACTTTTTTATTCTCCGCAGCCGGGCACGGCAGCGTGAGAAAGGTCAGGGTAATAACTGCCGTCATAAAAGCCGCAATGACTTTTTTCATGGTATGATCCTCCATTTTTGAATAGACGCGAAGCCTTGGCTTCCTGCAATCCGCGCTCAGGACAGGGCCGCGAGAATTTCCTTATAGTCTTTGACAACCGGCTCCAAAAGCTCCTCTGCCTTTTCAAAGGACCCGCCGCGAAGCAACTCCACCAGCGGGCACAGATCCTCATAGAGCCGATTCATGCTCAGGTTTCCGACCTCACCCTTGAGGGAATGGGCGGCAACAAAGGCGGACCGGAGCTCCCGCTTTTCAATTGCCTCGCACATCTGGTGAAAATGGGGCTCGTTGGGAAACCGATTTAAAAACTTTTCATAGCTCTCCACATTTCCGCCAAAACGGGCCATTCCCTCGTTGGCGTTGATTCCGGCTTTTGACAGCTTATAACGGTTCATTTCCATCCCTCGCTTTCGTTTCCTGCGCGTTATCCTTGCGTTCAAACGCCGCTTCCAGCGTCTTATACAGGACCTTTGTCTCAATGGGCTTGGCGATGTGACCGTTCATTCCGGCGTCCAGCGCATTCGTCACATCCTCGGAAAAAGCGTTGGCAGTCATGGCGTAAATGGGAACGGTTTGTGCGTCTGCCTGTCCGCTCTCCCGGATGGCCTTTGTGGCCTCGTAACCATCCATCACCGGCATGTTCACATCCATCAAAATGCAGTCAAAGGTGCCGGGCTTGCGCTTTTCATAAAGCTCCACAGCCTGCTTGCCGTCCTCGGCGCAGATCACATCGATTCCCACCATTTGCAGTAGCTTCACGGCTACCTCCAGATTGAGCGCCACATCCTCTGCCACCAGCACCCGCCTGCCGCTGAAATCGAAGTTGTCTTTTTCCTTTTCCACGTCAATGCGGGTATAGTCTCCGCCGGAGATCCGCATCAGCGCATTGAACAGCGAAGACTGGAACAGGGGCTTGGTGATGAAATAGTTGGCGCCTGCCGCCTTGGCCGAGGCCTCCACCTCGTTGAGATCGTAGGCGGAGACAATGATGACAATGGTGTCTTCTCCAAAAATTTCGCGAATTTTTTGCGTGACCTCCACGCCGTCCATTTCCGGCATCTTCCAGTCCACAAGGCACAGCTTATAGGGGTCTCCGCCGTCCTCCGCCTCGCCCAGTGCCTCCAGTGCGGCCTCGCCGTTGGTCACGTAATCGTGCCGCACGCCAAGTCGATCCAGAAGGATGCTGCTATATTCGCAAGACTCCTTGTCGTCGTCCACCACCAGCGTGCGAATCTCCGAAAAACCCGTTGTCTCCGTGAAATACTTGGTTTCATAGGCGCCGAAGGGAATATCAGCGGTGAAGACCGTTCCCTTCCCCACCACGCTTTTCACATGGATGGAACCGCCCATCATCTCCACCAGATTTTTGGCGATGGACAGCCCCAGTCCGCTGCCGCCGTGTTTGCGCGCTGTGGAAGCGGATTCCTGCTCAAAGGGCTGGAACAGCCGGCTGAGCATTTCCTCGCTCATTCCGCAGCCGGTATCGGAGACGGAAAAGCGCATCTGCACCTTGTCCAGCGAGCTGCTGGCCTGCAAGACCATCAGGTCGATCTCGCCGCCGGAGGGGGTGAATTTCACCGCGTTGGAGAGCAGATTCATCAAAATCTGATTGACCCGCAGCTCGTCGCCCACGATCGTCTCCTTTGTGACGCCGTTCATCCGGACTTCAAAGTGGATATTTTTCATTTTGGCCTGCTGGTAGAAAATCGTGGTAAGATTGGTCAGCATCTGCTTGAAGTTAAACGGTGCGCTGTCAAGTTTCAGCTTTCCACCCTCGATGGCGGACATATCCAGCACATCGTTGATGATGCCCAGCAGCAGCTTGGAGCTCCCCTCGATCTTGTCAAGGTACTCCTGCACTTTTTCCGCGTCGTGCACATCCGCCTTTGCAATGCTGGTAAGCCCGATGACCGCGTTCATGGGGGTACGGATCTCATGGCTCATCTGGGCAAGGAATTGAGATTTGGCCACATTTGCCGCGTCTGCCCGCACCACGGCTTTTTCCAGCTTTTCATTGACGCTTGCCAGTTTCAGGTAGTTTTTCCGCTTGTTTAAGTAAAGCGCTATCATCAGCGACACAACGGCAAGCACGGCCACAGCCATGGTCGTAAGCGCCACATCATACTTATAGAGGAAGTCTTTCAGTGAAAGCTGCTCGGAATAGGTTCCGATGGTGTTTTTGATTACGATCTCGTTTTTGGTCTCCGCGCTGATGGAGCTGATTGCCTTGTTCAGCACTGAAATCAGCAGTGGATCATTTAAATACGGTTCAATAGCCGCATCGCCGATCTCCTTGTACGCGCCGTTTTTGAAAATCAGCGGGCAGAGCATGGAGGCGTCCGAAAAGCTGATGCGAGGCACCACGGACAAATCCGCATACTGGGGACGAAGCATCTCCCGCTCCGCCAGATATTGGTTATAGATCAGCATGTCTGCCTTGCCGTCCCTGACGGCCTCAAAGCACTGGTCTATGGACTTGCAGGACACCAGCGAGGCGTTGGGATACCATCCCGCGATCAGCTTGGGCAGCGTGGCAGATCCCTCAAAATAGGCAATCGCATAATCGCCCGTCTCCGACTGTGCAAAGCCCTTGCGCGCAACGGCCACCTTGGTCAGCGCATCAATGGGCAGGGTAAAGCGCATTCCGGATTCCTTGATAGTCTCATAAGCGCGATTGATGGGATTGTCCTCGATGAGCATCAGGTCAAATCCATGCTCGCGGAAATAGCCGTAATCATAGGTCCCGCCGTTGGCGTCCAGCGGCACGATCTCCAGCGGGATGCCGGAGATTTCCGAAATTTTCCGCAGCAGGTCCACTCGAACGCCCGCAAGCTCGCCGTCCTTATTCACATAGCTGATGGGGTTCAGGTCGATTTGGGCGGCGATCCGAAGGGCCGCCTGTCCGGTGCTCTCCCTGCGGTTTTCCAGCAGAGCCTTCACATATTCCGTCTCCTCACGGGTGAAGTGAGGATCGCTGATGACCTTGTGGGTGCCATAATATTTTTGGAACAGTTCCACCTGATAGGCCGGGTTTTCCGTGAGGATCTCGCCCATGGCGGTATCGATGTCGTCCATGAAGCTGTTTTTCTGATAGCTCATGAGGTAAAACGGCTGGTTGTCAAAATTACATACGAGCTTTAAATTGTCGTGCTTGGTCATGTGCTCCGTGGCAATGGCGTCCACCTCACCCGACAAAAGCGCCTGCTCCATTGCCTGATCGCTGTCCAGAAATACGCTTTCAAAGGTGAAGCCATGCTTTTGGGCATAGGTCGTGAAAATGTCGATATTCAGGCTCCCCTGCAAAAAGGCGACCTTTTTGCCGTTCAGGGCAGAATAGTCCTCATAATACAGATTTTGATTGTCCATCCGGGTATAGAGAACGCCCTGCACATTGCCAAACGGATGCTTGGAAAACTCGTATTCGTTTATCCTTTCCGTCGTGAGCTTTGCCGTGCAAACCAGATCGATTTCCCTGTTTTGCAACTTTTTCAGATTGTCCGACCACGTTCCGTGCGTATACTCAAAGGTAACACCCGCATATTTGGCGATCTCGTTCAAATACTCCACGCCATAACCGGCCACTTGGCCGTCGGCAGTTGGCGCAATAAAATCCTCATAGCCAATATAGCCAACGCGGATGACTTTCTCTTCCGCCGCCATTGCGGGAACCGTGACAGACCCCAACAGCAGGACGCAAACCAGCATGGCAAACAGCTTTTTCATGACCCCACACCCCATCTTTTTCTATCGCTTGCACGCGTTACCGAACAGCTTCTGTCTTTTCCGCAGAGAGTTGTTTTTTCTCCGCGAGAAAGGTTTGCTTTTCCAGCTCGAACTCCCGTTTTGTCTTCCAAAACGCCTTTTCCTGCACAGCTTTATTCACATGATGGAGTAAAATCTCGGAATTGTATGGCTTGGCCACAAAGCTGTCCGCGCCCAGATGCAGCGCCCGCAGCTCACTGTCGCTGCCTGTCTCCGTGGTGATGATGACGGGGATCTCATGGATCAGATCGTTTGCCCGCATGACCTCCAGCACCTGAAATCCGTCCATCACCGGCATCAACAGATCCAGCAGGATACAGGAAAGTTCCTGACTGTGGCGGGCAAGGAATTCGCACGCCTGCTTGCCATTTTCCGCAATTGCCACGCGATAATAGGGCTTGAGCAGCTCCCGCATGACTTCCCGGTTGCTCTCCACATCCTCCGCCACCAGAACGAGGGGCTTTTCCACCTCCGTAGGGGAGGACCACAGCTCGTCCTCCTTCCGAATTAATTTGGGAAGCTGACAGCTTTGGGCGCAGGCGCGCATATACGACTCAAATTCCGCCGCCGGCATGGGCTTTGCAAAGTAATAGCCCTGCACCAAATTGCAGCCCATGGATTTCAGCAGTTCAAATTCCTCCTGCGTCTCCACGCCCTCGGCTACCGTTGGGAAATGCAGCCATTTGGAAAGGCTCAGGATGAAGCTGAGGATGTTGTGCTTGTTGCCCTTCATCCGCATATCTCCGCTTTGGATAAAGCGCATATCCAGCTTCAAAATGTCAATAGGCAGCTCAGAGAGCATGTTCAAAGAGGAATAGCCGGAGCCGAAATCATCCATCTCGATCAAAAAGCCCAGATCTCGAAGTGCCGTCACCGCCGCAATGATCTGTTGCGGGCGGTCGGTATAGGCGGATTCCGTAATTTCCAGATGGATCAGCTCATGAGGCAGCTCATAGGAATCCACAATTTGCATAATCTGCTCGGGGAGATCGTCGGCAATAAAATCCGCCCGTGAGATGTTCACAGAGATGGGGATGGGGGTAATATCGCTACCGATCCAGCTCTTCACCCTCTGGCAGACCTCCTGGAGGATATACCGATCCAGTCTTGCGATAAACCCGTTGCGCTCAAAGAGCGGAATAAAATCCTTGGGCGGGATGAAGCCCAGCTCCGGGTGGTTCCACCGCACCAGAGCCTCCGCACCGGACACCGCGCCGCTTTCCGTACAGTGCTTGGGCTGAAAGTACACGGCAAACTGGTGCTTTTCCAGCGCCTCTTCCATGGTGTTTGCCAACTGATGCTCTCGCAGCGCAGTCTGGCGCAGCGTGTCGTCATACACCGCATAGTAAAGCCCATAGCGATGCTTGACGGAGGATACCGCAAGTTTTGCCCGGTCGCACATATCGGAAACCGGCAGCTCCCGCCCTGTCACCGGATAAATGCCGGTTTTAAGCTGAACACCCTTCACCGGCGCATTTTTCAAATCCGCCGCGCTGATTTTTCCGGCCTCCTGCTGCGTATAATCGGGAATATCATGCAGCAGCATGGCAAAGTTGTCCGGGCCCACGCGCCCGCAGATTTCGCCCTTTTTGATGTACGTTTGAAACAGCGCCGCAAGGAATTTTAGCAGCTCATCTCCCACAGCAGTACCATAGCGGGCATTGATCATCTTAAAATCATCAATGTCCGTATAGAGCATATAGAACTGGGTATCCGGGTTTGCATCCAAAAGCTCCTGCGTGTGCCGATAAAAGGACTCCTTGCTCAAAAGGCCGGTCAACTGGTCCGTCTCCAGACGGTGAATCAGCGCGGCATTGTCCCACAGCCGTAGCAAGCTCTTGACCCGGTGGCGCACAAGCTCCGCGCTGTACGGCTTCTTCAAAAAATCCGATGCGCCGCTCTCCAAACAGCGCAGCTCCGCCTTTTCCTCCTCGTTTCCGGTGGTCACGATCACCGGGACAGACGTGATAATTCCCGTTTCGTTCATTTTCTTTAGGAGCGTATAGCCATCCATGACCGGCATGACCAAATCCAGCAGTACCAGAGCAATGGCCTGCCCGCTGTCGCTCAGTAATTCCAGAGCGCTTTGCCCATTGTCCGCCTCGATCGTCTGATATCCCTCTGATCGGAGGATTTTACCCAAGATGGCACGGTTGAGCTTGTTGTCATCCACGATTAGAATATTTCTCTCGGCATTCGCGCAAGACGCCTCTCCTAAATATCCGTAGCCTTTTCCGCGGTGCCGGATCTCTGTATTATCGCTCATCACTGGGCGCCTCCCTTACTTTTGGGGCCGTTTTGCTCATAAAACACGGCCTTGTCCAGATACATGGCATCATCGGCTTTTTTCAAACTCTCTGCAATTGCATTTTGGTCTGCCACAGGGGATACGGCGTAGCCGATGCTGGCAGATATGGGATGGGGAAGCGTTTTCGCCCGATTCAGTCTCACAAAATTCCCTTTAATCTCCGTGACAAGCGCCTCCACCTGCTTTTTTTGATTGATCGGCAGGACAATCACAAATTCGTCTCCGCCATACCGGGCAAGAAAGGCCATCGTCTTGTCGCAAGCCGTCCGCAAAACCTCCGCAGCAGCGGCCAGCGCCGTATCTCCGGCGCCGTGGCCAAATTTGTCATTGATCTCCTTGAAAAGATTGATATCCACCATGATGATCGCGATCGGAGCGATCTCCGGGTATGTATTGAGATAGCGGTCCAGATTCCTCCGATTGTTCAGCCCCGTCAGGGAATCGCGTGAGATGGACTGCCTGCATTTATTAAAGGCAATCAGCAAGCTGGAGATCACCGCGCAAGGCCACTCCAAACTCAGCCCATACAAGAAGGTTTGAAGCGAGCCGCCAATGATGACCGGAACGGCAAAGAAGGAAATCGTCAGCAGCTCTTCCCGCCGGTCGATCTGCTTTTCCTTTTGATAGCGCAGCCATGCAAGCACCGTGGTCGACACCAGATATCCCATAATGATTCCGTAGTAAAGCAGAGCGAACGTGCCCCGGTGATAGACGTTGGCGCTGTCAATCGTAAAGCACCAGCCCGTCCACGGTGTGGTAAAGAGAAACGCCAAAAATACAATGAACGGCAGTTTCAGGAAGTATTTATTCAGGTTTTTTGATAGATTTCTTCCGTAAATTCTGACATGTGCATATTCCGTCCATGTGCCCACTGCAACGGTCAGCATGATGTAATAGAAAAGCGACAGGCCGTAGAGCAGCAGATGTATCGATTCGCCCGGTTTTCCGTCAAACACCCATGTGCCAATATCCGTGATCAGCAGTAGAATCAAGCTGACCTCCAGACGGCGCATCAACTGATTTTCGCAGGTATCTGAAAAAAACCGATGATAGCTCATACAAATAATCAGCGCGACCATCGCTGAAAATAAGTCAATCCCTATGTTGAACAACAGCGTGCCGTTTAAAAGCATTCCTTCCACATTGTCACTTCCTTACCGTTTTGACGCTGCACGACTTTTCCCCGGTTCATGCAAAAAGTTTCGTTCTAATCTCATTTCTCGAACGGATCAACTGTTCGTATATCGTTTGGAGCTTTTCAAAATCCGGTTTCCCGGTGCGAAGAGGTTCCACGATCCTTGTCAGCAGCTCAAAAATTGAGGTCAAACCGCAGTTTCCGGCTATTCCCTTGAGCATGTGCGCCATATCAAACGCCGCCTGAACGTCTCTTTTTTTCAGCAGCTCGCCCAGCTCTTCAAAGGCGGGGTCCTGAAGCATTCCCTCCGTGATTTCCAGATAAAACGCCCCATCGTTTAAAAACCGCTCCCGGGTGGTTTCGATCTGCTTGCAACCAACTTCTTGCAGCAATGCACACAAATCCATGAAACAGTCTCCTCTCCACGCTTGTCACTCCGAGTGTTAGCGTCTGTCTGTCGATGGACATTCAGGGGTAAATTTTTTTGGGCTGACATACCACTCCAGCATCTTGAGAAATTCCCCGCTCAGTGATAAGGCCCGCGCCCGATCTGCCTCTTTCATTCCGTGTCCGCAGGACATTGCGATCTTCTCCATCACCCCGTTGAAGCCCGCCTCGATCAGATCCGTGGTGGCGGCGACATTGAGCTCCGCTCTGATGGAGCCGTCCCGCTGTCCCCTTTTCAGCAGCTCGGAAACAAGATTGCATCCCCGCCGGGAGAAATCCTGAATTTTTTTTGGCTCCTTGAGCCCGAACTGGATGCACTTGAGGTAGGCCAGCGCCGTCATAATCACATCCGTCGGGTTGTTTTGTCGGAGCTTTTGCGAATAGTCAAAGAAAGCGCAAAGCTGCTCGTAACCGCTGAGGCCGGAGAGATTTTGCGTCTCAAAGCCCTGTGTGGTCGCATCGTACTTTTGCTTCAAAAACCGTAGATACGCCAGCGCAACCATATCCTCCTTATTGGGATAATAGCGATTCAGCGTTCTCACGGAAATGCCCGCTTTTGCCGCGATCTGGGTAAGCTGCGGTTCCTCGCAGGGGTCCTCACCCTTGCAGAAAAGGACAGCCTCCAGAATTTTTTCTCTTGTGCGATTTTCTTGATCCACTGTTTACCCTCCCTTTCCATGCAGCCCCAGCAATTTTTCCGCGAGGGTCTCTGGGGAAAAAAAGCGCGACTATCCTCTTTTTAAGACGATAGCCGCTCGAATCTTTGCAACTGGCTGCCGTCACATGTTCACGTGAGGCC
>CAZKMN010000007.1:0-388 GCA_964553905.1 uncultured Oscillibacter sp. | reverse complement strand
CTTTTGCAACTGGCTACCAACACATTTGTGAGGCCCTATAGCTTTGCGAAGCGGATTGTGGTTCCGCCGTGCCGTTCTATTCTATTAATTGGGTTTCAGTAGTTTTTCTGAGATTGCCTCCATTATGGCACGTTCCGGAAAAAAAATTTATCTTTTTTTCGAGATTTTTCACTCTTTTTCGAGCAATTTCTCCTGTTTTTTCTTCTTGGACATCGCCGCTGTCTCTTTCCACTTCAAAGAAGCGGCTCCCGGCTCGTCAGAGCTGGCGACTTCTTTCTCCGTGCGCTGGTTTTTGCCTTACGGCTCCTTTTTTTCCAGCTTGTGCTTGTTGCCCTTTTCGTCCATCACATAGGTATGATCGAGCTGGCTTTTCAGATTTCCCAGCACG
>CAZKMN010000006.1:9372-23403 GCA_964553905.1 uncultured Oscillibacter sp. | reverse complement strand
GCCCACGTTGTCGGCGATGGTGGCGGGGTTGCGGGGGTCGTCCTCCGGGATGCCGGCCTCCACTTTACCGACCAGGTCGGCGCCGACATCGGACGCCTTCGTGTAGATACCGCCGCCGACGCGGGCAAACAGCGCCATGAAGGAAGCGCCCATGCCGTTCATGACCATGATGTTGCCCAGCAGCAGCGGATCGCTGATGCCAAAGGCATAACGCAGGACGAAGAACCAGAGGGTAATGTCCAGCATACCCAGACCCACCACGGTGAAGCCCATGACGGAGCCGGAGGAGAATGCCACGCGCAGACCTTTATTCAGACTCTCGGACGCGGCCTGTGCGGTGCGGGCATTGGAGCTGGTGGCGATCTTCATTCCGATGAAGCCCGCCAGCATCGACCAGATGCCGCCCGTGACAAAGGCAAAGGGGGTAAATTTAGAGAGCATTCTTCCGTTTGTCCCAAAAGCGATGGCCAGCAGAGCCAAAAATACCACCACGAATACTTTAAATACCGTGGTGTACTGCTGTTTGAGGTACGCGTTGGCGCCCTCCCGGATGGATGCCGCCAATTTCTGCATCCGCTCGGTGCCCTCGGAATACGTCATGACCTTTTTTGCCTGCATCACGGCAAAGAGGCCGGCAACGATTGCGCCGACGAAACCGATCCAGAACAGGTTTTCCATGTTTTTTCCACTCCTTATTGGTTTTGTGTTTTACAGTGCTTCATTATTCTAACACATGTGAACGTTTTTTCAAGTAAGGATTAGCTAATTTCATACGTAAACGTTGTAAATTTTTCGTTTTGCCCAATACGACCCACTATTTTTTATATACTTTATCCTATTTTTAAGGCAAATTTTCGCAAATTTTATCTTTTTTCACGCAAATTTTGCTACTTTTTGCGTAGAAATGCTCTCCGGTCATTTTTTGACCGGAGAGCATTTGAAATCTTTTAAAATTTTGCGTGGATTTTTTCGACTATTTACGTACTTTTTTGCGTATCTCAATAGACCAGCCGAAATTCCGTAAAAACCCAGCGCTCGTCCACCAGCTCATAGGGGAAGGCGTAGCATTCCACCGCCGTGACGGAATCGCTCTCATCCAGAAGATTCACCGCAACATTGACGGCGTAGGCCGTGTCGCTGCGCTGCTCGGTCTGCACGCGAAGGTCCCCCTTGGCGCGATCCCGTTCCCGATGCATGGGCAGCACATAAAGCGCCCCCTCTATGTCCTGATAGAGCGGGACTTTTCCGTCGCCGGACAAAAGGCGGTCGGTGACCTCCTGCGAAAAAACGCCCCGCAGATAGGTCCGCAGATCCTCCAGCGTCTCCATGCCGCGATAGGTCACGGGATAATACTCTCTCCCGTTCACGTTCAGCGCCTCGTCCCCGCAGGGCAGGGTGGAGAGGTCAAACCAGCCGTAGGCCGCCACAGCGCGATCATAGGCGTCCAGCAGCTCTTCCTCTGTCAGAGAGCGGGCCTGCGCCTCTGTTTTGGCGGCGGTCAATTCTCCGTCAGGCGATTGCGCCGTCTCGGTCTCCGCGGCAACCGCCGTGGACACAGCGGGCGCTTTTCCCTCTGCCGGAGGCAAATTTTCCCCGGCGGCGCAGCCTGTAAGCAGCAATGCAGAGAGCAAAAGAAGCAACCCCCACTTTTTCATATCCCTCTCTCCTTTGCGGCATTCTTCCGCACTGTTCTCCCAATTTTCAGTTGGTGTGAGCTTTTGCAATTCTCTTTCTTGAGCGTATCATGTTTTTGGAAAAAAATCCATTCTTTTTCAACTTTTCTTTTGCTTTTTCCCCTTTTTACGTCAAAAACGAAAAAGAACCGCCCGACCAAAGCCGGGCGGCTGTCCTGAGGTCTGTTTTCCGGGTCCTTTTTTATCTAAAACGGGCGCTTCCGCCCGGGAAAAGATCAGTAGAACACCCTCAAAAAAAGAAAAGCCCACGTCTCCCCGACGTGGCTTCTGCTTTTTTGAATCGATCGGCTCGTTACCGCTCGCTCCGGCTCCAGGAACTGTCCAGGAAAATCAGATCATCCACATCGTCAAATGCGATCAGGTTCCAACTCATCATTTATTTTCATCTCCTCTCTTCTTTAGGTTAGTTTTAGTATATCAAGTTCCGCGCCTCGCCGCAAGATTTGAATTTGACATATTTTATAAATACTTTGCATTTCTTTTGTGCATATTGACCATTCCCAATTTTGTGGTCCCCAAACTTTTCCACAGAGCTCTTCTTCTCCGGCGGAATCACAGCGGAAGTGTTCGTTTTCCTGTTGTTTTTTTCCGTTCTTTGTATAATTTTTCTCTCGCCATGGGAATCTTATATATGGTATAATGAAATGCTAACAAAAAATGAAACGCACTGCGGTGTGTTTTTCTCTTCGGCGGCAGAGGGGGCCGCACTGTTCTATGGCAAAACACGCAAGGCGCCGTCGCAGACCTCTGCGGGCGGTTTTTTCTCTGGCAGTTGCTCTTTTGCTGATCGCCGCAGCCTTCTGGTGGGGCAACCGCACGCTTCAAATCACCCATGCAAACCCCGTGTTCTCCTCGCTGCCTGCCGGATTTGACGGCTGCCGCACCGTGGTTTTGAGCGATCTGCACAGCACGGAATTCGGCCCGGGGAACAAAACCCTTTTGGAGAAGGTCCGCGCGCAGGCGCCCGCCTACATCTTTCTCACGGGAGATCTGCTGGATCAGTTCCGGGAGACGCCGCCGGACTATGTGGAAACGCTGTCCGACGGGCTGAGCTCCATTGCGCCCACCTACTATGTCACCGGGAACCACGAATGGGCACGGGGCGGCGTGGAGGATTTGAAGGAGACGCTGCGCGCCCATGGCGTCACGGTTCTCTCCGACCAGTGGACCACGCTGGAGCGAAACGGTGACTCGCTGGTGCTGGCCGGAATCGACGATCCCAACGGCTATGCCGACCAAAAGACGCCGGAGGCTCTGGCTGCGGAGATCTATGCCGCCGAGGGCGATCCCTTTTGGATTCTGCTGGCCCACCGAAATGACCGCTTTGCACAACAATACAGTCTCTTGGGTGCGGATTTTGTCATCTCCGGTCACGGACACGGCGGGATCATTCGCCTGCCGCTGACCGACGGGCTGCTTTCCACCGACCGGACGTTTTTCCCCACCTACACCGCAGGGCTTTACGCCGTGAACGGCTCTTCCCTGTTTGTAAGCCGCGGATTGGGCAATTCCGGCCCGATTCCCCGGCTGTTTAACCGCCCGGAAGTGGCGGTGGTAACCCTGCACAGAGGATAATCTCGCGGTTCGCCCGACGCGGGCCGCTTTGAGGGATGAAAGTATGCGTGAATTTGACGCGGGACAATTTGATATTGCCGTGATCGGCGCAGGACACGCCGGCATTGAAGCGGCGCTGGCCTCCGCCCGGCTGGGCCTAAGGACGCTTGTGCTGACCATCAATCTGGACGCGGTGGGCAATCTGCCCTGCAACCCCGCCATCGGCGGCACGGGCAAGGGCCACCTCGTCCGGGAGCTGGATGCGCTGGGCGGCGAGATGGCAAAGGCCGCTGACGAATGCTGCATCCAATACCGCCTTTTGAACAAGGGCAAGGGCCCCGCCGTCTGGTCCCTGCGGGCGCAGGCCGACCGCAGGCGCTATCAGCAGCGGATGAAGCGCACACTGGAGCAGCAGGAAAACCTGACGGTCCGGCAGGGCGAAGCCGTGGCGGTGCGGGCCGAAAACGGCCATGTGAGCGCCGTGGTACTGGCTACCGGCGCGGTATTTTCCGTGCGGGCGGTCATTCTCGCCACCGGCACCTATCTCGCCGGAAGAACCATTGTGGGCGAATGCGTGGAGGAATCCGGCCCGGACGGGATGCACGCCGCCACGCGGCTCACGGCCTCCCTTTTGGAGCTGGGACTGCCCCTTCGCCGGTTTAAAACCGGCACGCCGCCCCGGGTGAACGCCCGCAGCGTGGACTTTGACCAGATGGAGCTCCAGCCCGGCGACGTGCTGCCCATCCCCTTTTCCTACTCCACGGAGGAAACCCCCAAAAACCAGCGCGTGTGCTATCTCACCTGGACCACGGAGGAGACGCGGCGTCTCGTGCTGGAAAATCTGGACCGTGCGCCCATGTATTCCGGGTTGATTGAGGGGGTTGGCCCCCGATACTGCCCATCCTTTGAAACCAAGGTCGTCCGCTTTCCGGACAAGCTCCGCCACCAGCTCTTTGTGGAGCCTATGGGTCTGGAGACGGAGGAGGTCTACCTGCAAGGGCTCTCCACCTCCCTGCCGGAGGAAATTCAGGTCCAGATGCTCCACAGCATTCCCGGTCTGGAGCACGCAGAGATGACCCGTCCGGCCTACGCCATCGAATACGACTGCATCGATCCCATGGCCTTGCACCCCACGCTGGAATGCAAGGCGGTGGAGGGTCTTTACGGAGCGGGCCAGTTCAACGGCTCGTCCGGCTATGAGGAGGCGGCGGTGCAGGGCTTTGTGGCCGGTGTGAACGCCGTACGCAAGCTGCGACGGCAGGATGCGTTTCTCCTCAGCCGCAGCGAATCCTACATCGGCACGCTGATCGACGATCTGGTGACCAAGGGCACCAACGAGCCCTATCGCATCATGACCTCCCGCAGCGAATACCGGCTGCTGTTGCGTCAGGACAACGCGGATGCGCGGCTGACAAAGCGGGGATATGAAATTGGACTTGTCTCCCGGGAGCGTCTGGACGCGGTGGAGAAAAAATATGCCGCCGTGGAAGCCGAAATTCGACGCCTTTCCCACACCGGCGCGGCCCCCTGCCCCGCGCTGAGCGCGCTTTTAGCCCGACAGGGCACGGCGGATGTGCCGGACGGCGCGTCCCTGTTGTCTCTGCTCCGGCGGCCCCAGCTCTGCTATGCGGACTTGGCCCCCTTTGATCCCCAGCGGCCCGCGCTCCCGCCGGCGGTGACCGAGCAGGTGGAGATCTCCGTGAAATACGAGGGCTATATCCGCCGACAGCAAAAGCAGGTGCAGGAATTTCAACGGATCGAATCCCACAAGCTGCCCCCGGATCTGGATTACAGCGCCATTTCCGCACTGCGTCTGGAGGCCCGGGAAAAGCTGGCGCAGGTGCGCCCCGCGGATTTGGGACAGGCCTCCCGGATTTCGGGCGTATCGCCGGCGGACATGACGGCGCTGATGATCTATCTTGAGCGATAACATGCGTACACCGATCACTTCGCAAGGAAGGAATTTTACATATGATTATTGATCTGACACACACCATCGCGCCGGAGACCTATGTCTATCCCGGCACTCCCGCCCCGGCCTTCACCCCCACCCGCACCATGGCGCGCAACGGCTGCCGGGAGACGCTTTTGCAAATCGGTTCCCACACCGGCACCCACATGGATGCTCCCCGCCACATCATGACCGAGGGCTCTGGACTGGACAAGCTGCCCGCCTCCCAGTTCTGCGGTCGCGCCGCCGTGATCGACGCGTCCCATCTCGCCCCCGGCTCCGCCATCACCGCGGACCTTCTCCGGGCCCAAAACGGCTGTCTGCGCTCCGCTGACTACGCCCTCCTTTACACCGGCTGGGAAAAGAAATGGGACACCCCCGCATTTTTGGACGAGCCCTTCCCCATTTTGGACGAGGAGGCGGCCCGGTATTTGGTCTGCTGCGGGCTCAAGGGCATCGGCACAGACGCCATCAGCGTGGATCCGCTGGATTCCGAAACCTATCCCGCCCACCACATTTTGCTGCTGGGTGGTCTGGTCATTGTGGAAAACCTGTGTCTGAAAAAGTTGGTGGGCCGCACCGACGTCATGTTCTTTGCGCTGCCTTTGAAGTATGAAAACGCCGACGGAGCGCCCGTCCGCGCCATTGCGGAATTTCGTGACTTTTCCGAAAAGGAGCTGACCGAGGGATGAGGAAGTTTCTGGCCATCCTGATCTGCAAGCTGGGCCATGCCGTTGGAAAGCTGGTGGGTAAGGGCAGCTCCATGCCCGGGAAGGTCGCGTTGAAGCTCTGCCCGGACATTCTCAGCCGGATGCAGCTTCCTCCCCATATCATCGCCGTCACCGGCAGCAACGGCAAAACCTCCACTGTGGAGATGATTGCCGCCATCCTCCGCGCCGGTGGAAAGCGCGTGGTTTACAACGAAGAGGGCTCCAACCAGATTGAGGGCGTCACCACCACCGTGCTGACTCACGCCACGCTGGGCGGTCAGGTTCAGGCCGATGTGCTGCTCATCGAATCCGACGAGCGCTACGCCGCCCACAGCTTCCGCTATTTTCACCCCACGCAGTTTGTCATCACCAACCTCTACCGGGATCAGCTCACCCGCAACGGCCACCCCGAATGGGTCTATGACGCCATTGCTCCGGCGATCCACCCGGACACGGAGCTCCTTTTAAACGCCGACGACCCGCTCTCGTCCTGCTTTGCCCGGGGGCATGAAAAGGTGAAGTGGTTCGGCATGGACCGCTGCTCCATCTCCTGCGACGCCCCCACCGGCGTGTATCACGACGGCGCCTACTGCCCGGTTTGCAAAGCGCCCATGGAATACGACTACGTCCACTATAACCACATCGGCGCGTACCGCTGCACAAACTGCGACCACCGCAAGCCTGCCACGGATTACACCGTCACGGCAGCCGATCTGGACCGGGGCGTTTTGACCTTGGACGGAGCGGTCACTATCCAGTTGGCCTTTCGCAGCATTTACAATATCTACAACATTCTCGCAGCCTATGCCGCCACCCGGGAATGCGGCATCGCCGCGGACACCATTGCCGGCGTTATCAACAATTATATTTTGAAAAACGGGCGCATGGTGCGCTTTTCTCTGGGCGGGCACAAGGGCGTTTTGCTCACCAGCAAGCACGAAAACAGCATCGCCTACGACACGAATCTGCGCTATATTCGCGCCGCCAACGTCCCCTGCACGGTTTTGGTCATCGTGGACGCCGTCAGTCGAAAATATTTCACCAGCGAGACAAGCTGGCTGTGGGACATCGACTGGAACCTTCTAAACTGCGGACACGTGGGAAAAATCCTGCTCTCCGGCCGCTACTGCAACGATCTGGCCATGCGCTTTTCCTTTACCGACATCTCCCCCGAAAAGGTGGAGGTTCGGCCGGACATTCCCGACGCGGCAACCGCGCTGAAAGTCTGCGGCAGCGAGCAGGTCTATGTGGTCACCTGCTTTTCCGACCGGGACAAGCTTTTGAATCTGGTAGAAAAGGAGGCGTGAGCATGGACTTTCGCCTGATCCATCTATATCCCGACCTGATGAGCCTGTACGGCAGCTATGCCAACGTGGCGGTGCTGCGGCAGTATTTGCAGGAGCTGGGCAACACCGTCACCGTGGAGACCATCCGCCCGGGGCAAGAGGCCGACCTCTCCGGCTGCGATTTTCTCTACATGGGCGCAGGCACCGAGCGCAGCCAAAAGGCGGCGCTGGCAGATTTTCTGCGGTTTGGCGAGACGGTGAAAGCCGCCGCTGCCGAGGGCACGGTGCTGCTTTTTGCGGGCACCGCCATGGAGCTGCTGGGCAGCGCCATCACCGACAGCGCCGGGACCGTGTATCCCGCCATCGGCCTTGCAGACTTCACCTCCGCACAGGGCAAGAAGCGGTTTGTGGGCGATGTGTACGGCAAAACCCCGCTCTATCAAGACGCGGTGGTGGGGTTCATGAATAAGTGCACCGTCCTCACCGGCGTGGAAACGCCCCTTCTCACCTCCTGCGACATGGGCTTTGGCAATGCGTGCGAGGGCGGACCGGAGGGCTTTTTCCACGGCAGCGTGTTTGCCTCGGAGCTGACCGGCCCCATTCTGGTGAAAAATCCCCGCCTGCTGGAGCGGGTTGCCGCCGCCGTCTACGCCCATCAGGGCCAGACGCTGCCTGAAAAGCTCCCTCTCTGGCCGTACGCCGAAGAGGGCTATGCCATCACCAGTCAGCAGCTTTTGGCAAGAGCGCAGCAAGGGAGCGGGGACTGATCCGCCTCATCCATCGTTTAAAACGCCTGTCTCCATCTATGGGATGGAGACAGGCGTTTTTTTAAGGGGCAGCGAGCGGGTGCTTTCGCGCCCCTTTCAGTAGAGGGCCTCAGGGGGATCACCTTTTCTCAGGCGGCGCTTTCCTGCAACTGCGGCTTTCCTGCGAAGATTTCTCCGCCAGCGCGGGGGCTGCTTTCAAGCGTCCGGCAAAAAACATCGCTTCCCGGTCGTTTTTACTCCGTATCGCTCAGTATCTCCCGATGCTGATCCACCACCGCAATGGCCAGATCCTCGGCCCGCTGCGTGCCGGGGTCCTCCGAAAGCCGGAGCAGGCGGGGCGAAAGATACTCTGTTTTCAGCCGCTCTCCATCCACGCTCACCTGACAGTAGGGCGTGAAATGCTCCCCGGAGACGAACCACGTGTCTCCCTTGTGGCTCAGCGTCCGCACCGTGATGGGCACGGAGCCCATCTTCATGTCCGTGGGGGCATAGTCCTCCCCACGGTAGAGATAGCGCCGACCATAGAGCGCGTCATATTGCAGCAGCTTCAGGTTTGACCGATAGGTCGGCTCCTTGCGGCTGACCTGCTGATAGCCGTTCATAACTCCGTTCGTGATGCCCAGACGGCCCAAAACCGACGCGGAGAGCTGATAGGCCGTGAGGTCCTCATCCTGCTTTTTCAGGCCGAAATTGTCCCAGACCACATAACGCGTGCGGTAGAGACTGCCGCAGGCCATGTCCCGGTCCCGCAGTCCCAGCGAGGGCAGATGGTCGCCGTAGAGCACCAGCACCGTCTTTTCCGTCCGGGCGGACAGCGCCGCGGTGAGCTCGCCCAAAAAATCGTCCATCTCTCGGACTTGGTTTACATAATATTCAATGGCGTTGTGGTAGGACTCTCTGGGACAATTCTCCACCCGGACAGCCGGGTTTTCCAGCACCGGCTCGGAGGGATACTTTCCGTGGCCCTGAACGGACACGGTGAACACCAGATCCATCTGATCCGGCGTGGCGTCCAGCGCCTGCGTGATCTGGCTGGTCAGCACGGCGTCCTTGGCCCAGTTTTTAGGCGTTTTCGCCGTTTTCGGCATATATTCCAGAGAGGTGAAGTCGTCAAATCCCAGATTGTGGTAGACCTTGTTGCGTTTATAAAACGTGGCCCGATGGTTGTGGATGGCATGGGTGGCATAGCCGTTGGCCTTGAGATCATAGGCCACGGATTCCGCCGTCCGGCTGAGCAGACGGGTTTGATAGGGGTACTCGCCGGGTCCGAAGAAGCGGACGCTCATGCCGGTGAGCACCTCGCATTCCGTGTTGGCAGTCCCCGCGCCCACCACCGGCACCGTGAGATAGCCGGAGGAAAAGTTTTCCGTGAGCGTCGTCCAATTTGGCACGGCGTTTTCGGAGAGCGTCAGCCCCTCGATCTCGGCGGGGTCCATGAAGGATTCCAACTGCACATAAACCACGTTCACGTCTGTTTGCGGCGTGGTCTCCGGCAGCGCAGCGGCAACGTCGTCCAGCACCCGGCGCACGGATGCAAACTGGTAATCCACAGGCACACGAATGCCCCGATTGAGCCATGTCTGCAAAAAGCAGTAGGCAAAGCCGTAGTCCTCATAGGCGTAAGCAAGGTTTGCAAACACGGAGGAGAGCTGTCCCATGCGAAACGCCACCGTCCAGCAGCCCATCAAGGTGCCCGCAGCCACCAGCAGCGCCAGCAGCGCGGAATACCAGCGTCTGCGCCTGCTCTCCGAACTGCGCGGACCTTTCCAGAAAAGCACCGCCAGCCCCAACGCGAGCACCGTCAGCACCACCACCAGCAGCGTGATGGACCTCCGGGAGAGGTAATTGGGCAAGGTGTCCAGTCCCGTGTTCACCACGGTGAGATCCGCCACGGTGAACGGCGTCATGCGGTTGAGCAAAATGAACCCGTTGACGCCTCCCACCACCAACCAAACCGCCGAGACCAGCGTGAGTGAAAATACCCGACGGCGAAAAAACAGCGCTGGCAGCAGCGTCAGGAGTACCAGCAGGGTATTCACCGCCATCGCCAGCGGATTTTCCGACAAAAAGCGAAAAAAAGACGCCGGTCCGGCAGAAAACGTCTGGTGATTCCAAAGCTCCACCACAGTCGTGATCGCCAGCGCCAGCAAAGCAAGTTTCCCATATGCCGCGCCAAGTCTGTGGGGACGGGCGGATGGCTCCGTCTCCTCTTTTTTCCCTTTCATTCCTGTGACCTTCTTTCTCAACGCCGTTGATTATAACGCGTTCTATCCGTCAATTCCACTTCTTTTTCGGAAAAACTTTTGCCGTTTTTCACAAAAAAAAGAGGACCGCACATGCGGTCCTCTTTTTTAGCAGGGATTGGGATCAGCCCTCGTACATGGTCTTGAGCTTGAGCAGGTGCTCATAGCGGGCCATGGCGGCCTTTTCGTTGCGCTCAAACAGCTCGCCGGCACGCTCCGGGAACTCGCGGGTCAGGCGAGAATACCGGGCCTCGTTCATCAGGAATTCCTGATAACCGCCAGCGGGAGCCTTGGAATCCAGAGTAAACTTGGACTCGGCAGCGGGGTTGAAGCGGAACAGGTTCCAATAGCCGCAATCCACAGCGCGCTTCATTTCCTTCTGGGCGTTCATCATGCCGCCCTTGATGGAATGCATCTCGCAGGGAGAGTAGCCGATGACCAGAGACGGGCCGGGATAGGCCTCGGCCTCTTGAATGGCCTTCAGCGTCTGGGCGGGGTTCGCGCCCATGGCGACCTGCGCCACATAGATATAGCCATAGCTCATGGCGATCTCAGCCAGAGACTTCTTCTTGATCTCCTTACCGGCAGCCGCGAACTGAGCGACCTGACCGATGTTGGAGGCCTTGGAAGCCTGTCCGCCGGTGTTGGAATAAACCTCGGTATCGAAGACGAAGATGTTCACGTCGTTGCCGGAAGCCAGCACGTGATCCACGCCGCCAAAGCCGATATCGTAGGCCCAGCCGTCGCCGCCGAAGATCCACATGGACTTCTTGCCCAGATATTCCTGATCCGCCAAAATGGCCTTGGAATACGGGCAGTCGGCGTCAGCCTCCAGCAGAGGCAGCAGCTTGGCGATGGCAGCCTTGTTGGCCTCGTAATTCTCCATCGTGGCCAGATATTCCTCGCAGGCGGCCTTCTTCTCGGCCTTGGTGGTCACGCCGGCCAGCTCACGGATCTTGTCGGCCAGACGAGAACGGGTGGCCTGCTGGCCCAGATAAATGCCAAGGCCGTGCTCGGCGTTATCCTCGAACAGGGAGTTGGACCATGCGGGGCCCTGACCGGCCTTGTTCGTGCAATAGGGAGAGGTGGCTGCGGGGCCGCCCCAGATGGAGGAGCAACCGGTGGCGTTGGAGATATACATATGGTCGCCGTAGAGCTGGGTGATGAGGCGGGCATAGCTCGTCTCGGCGCAGCCGGCGCAGGAGCCGGAGAATTCCAGCATGGGCTGCTTGAACTGGCTGCCCTTAACGGTGGTATCCTGCATATCCTTCTTCTCAGAAACCTTGTCCACACAGTAGTTGAACACGTCCTGCTGAGCGGCTTCCTGCTCCTGAGGCACCATGGTCAGCGCGTTCACCGGGCACTGGCCCACGCACACGGCGCAGCCCATGCAGTCCAGCGGAGAGACAGCCATGGTATACTGGTAAACGCCCTTGCCCTTGCCGGCCTTCACGTCTACGATCTTGGCAGCCGCGGGAGCGTTTTTGGCCTCCTCAGCGGTCAGAGCGTAAGGACGGATGGTGGCGTGGGGGCAGACATAGGCGCAGTTGTTGCACTGGATGCACTTCTGGGCATCCCACGTGGGAACCGTCACGGCTACGCCGCGCTTTTCGTATGCGGCGGCGCCCAGCTCAAACTGGCCGTCCACATGCTTGACGAAAGCGGAGACGGGCAGGCTGTCGCCGTCCATCTTGCCAACGGGGTTCAGGATGTTTTGCACCTGCTCCACCAAAGCGGTTCTGCCCTCCAGAACGGTGTCGCTGGGAGCGTCCACAGCGTCGGCCCAAGAAGCAGGCACATCAAACTTCTTGTAGGCGGTGGCGCCGGCGTCGATGGCCTTGTGGTTCATATCCACCACGTCCTGACCCTTCTTCAGGTAGGAATGGGTGGCGGCGTCCTTCATGTACTGGATGGCCTCTGCGCTGGGCATGACCTTTGCCAGAGCGAAGAATGCGGACTGGAGGATGGTGTTCGTGCGCTTGCCCATGCCGATCTTGGCGGCGAGGTCGATGGCGTCAATGGTATAGACCTGAATGTGATTCTGGGCAATGTAGCGCTTGGCAAGGGCGGGCATGTGCTTGTCCACTTCCTCGGCCGTCCACTGGCAGTTGATGAGGAAGGTGCCGCCGGGCTTCACGTCGCGGACCATGGGGAACGCCTTAATGATGTAAGACGGCACATGGCAGGCCACGAAGTCGGCCTTGTTGATGTAGTAAGAAGACTTGATGGGCTTGTCGCCAAAGCGCAGATGGCTGACGGTCACGCCGCCGGTCTTCTTGGAGTCATACTGGAAATACGCCTGCACGTACTTGTCGGTATGGTCGCCGATGATCTTGATGGAGTTCTTGTTGGCGCCGACGGTGCCGTCGCCGCCGAGGCCCCAGAACTTGCACTCGATGGTGCCGGCAGCAGCCACGCCGGGGGCGGGCTTCTCCTCCAGGCTGAGGTGGGTGACGTCATCCACGATGCCGATGGTGAACTGACGCTTCATCTCGGCCTTGGCAAGCTCGTCATACACGGCAAACACGCTGCAAGGAGGCGTATCCTTGGAGCCGAGACCATAGCGGCCGCCGATGACGGTCACGTCGGTCCGACCGGCGTTGGCCAGAGCGGTGACCACGTCCATGTACAGAGGCTCGCCCTGAGAGCCGGGCTCCTTGGTGCGGTCCAGCACGGCGATCTTCTTGCACGTGGCGGGAATGGCGGAGAGCAGCTTGTCCGCGCGGAAGGGGCGATAGAGGTGAACCTTCACCATACCGACCTTTTCGCCCTTGGCCATCATGTAATCAATGACTTCCTCAGCCACGTTGCAGATGGAGCCCATGGCGATGATGACGCGGTCGGCGTCGGGTGCGCCATAGTAGTTGAAGAGCTGATAATCGGTGCCCAGCTTTTCATTGATCTTGCCCATGTAGGATTCAACGATCTCGGGGAGAGCGTCATAATAGGGGTTGCAGGCCTCGCGATGCTGGAAGAAAATATCGCCGTTTTCGTGAGAACCGCGCATGTTGGGCCGCTCGGGGTTCAGCGCATGCTTGCGGAACGCCGCCACAGCGTCCATATCGGTCATTTCCTTCAGATCCTCGTAGTCCCACACGGCGACCTTCTGGATCTCGTGAGAGGTGCGGAAACCATCGAAGAAGTTGATGAAGGGAACACGGCCCTCGATGGAAGCCAGATGCGCCACGGGGCTCAGATCCATGATCTCCTGAGGATCGTTCTCGCACAGCATGGCGAAACCGGTCTGACGGCAAGCCATCACGTCGGAGTGATCGCCGAAGATGTTCAGCGCGTGGGTGGACACGGTACGGGCGGAAACGTGGAACACGCAGGGCAGCAGCTCGCCGGCGATCTTATACATGTTGGGGATCATCAGCAGCAGACCCTGAGACGCGGTGTACGTGGTGGTCATCGCGCCGGTCGCCAAAGAACCGTGGACCGTGCCGGAAGCACCGGCCTCGGACTGCATCTCGCACACCTTCACAGTCGTGCCAAAGATGTTTTTCTGACCAGCGGCAGCCCACTGGTCGACCAAGTCTGCCATGGGAGAAGACGGGGTAATGGGATAGATCCCCGCCACTTCGGTAAACGCGTAGCTGACGTATGCAGCGGCGTTATTACCGTCCATGGACTTAAACTTTCTTGCCATAAACTTACCTCCTATTTTCGCTGCCCTCGGCAGCAATCTTACCAAAACACGAAATCCGGACACTCTCCCCCCAGATTTTCATGCGAGGATATTATAGCACTTGTACCTCCGCCTGTAAACCGCGACTTTGTTATTTTTTACACAAACCGTCAAGTTTCTGCGGATGAGCCAAAACTT
>CAZKMN010000006.1:9028-9362 GCA_964553905.1 uncultured Oscillibacter sp. | reverse complement strand
TTAGCTTCCGGTTTCTTATTCCGTCATTATGTGGTAAACTGGGAGACAGGAAAACGGTCATTTTGACATTCTTGAAAAATTTACGCGGTCTAAACGCCGCGGCATAGGGAGCGTGGTTACTTTTATGGTGGTTACGGTGCGCTCGCTGGGGCTCAACGGCATTGCGGGGTACGAGGTGCACGCGGAGTGCTTCCTCTCCGGCGGACTGCCCGCCTTTGACATCGTGGGGCTTCCGGACGCGGCGGTGCGGGAGGCCCGGGAGCGGGTGCGGGCGGCGGTGAAAAACTGCGGTGGTACGTTTCCGGTCAGCCGGATCACGGTGAATCTGGCCCCT
>CAZKMN010000006.1:0-9018 GCA_964553905.1 uncultured Oscillibacter sp. | reverse complement strand
CGGTCTATGACCTGCCCATGTTTGTGGGGCTGCTGGCCGCAGCGGGAGATGTGCCCGCCCCACCCGAGGATGCGGCATTTTTGGGAGAGCTCTCCCTGACCGGCGCTCTGCGGGGCGTCAGCGGCGTGCTGCCCATGGCCCTTGCCGCCCGGGAAGCCGGCGTGCGCCAGCTCTTTGTCCCGGCGGAAAACGCGGCGGAGGCCACGCTGGCTGAGGGACTTTGCGTATACGGCGTGCCGGATGTGGCGGCGCTGCGGGACCATCTCACCGGCAAGGTTCCCCTGTCCCCTGCACAAGCGTGGAAGCCGGAGGAAGAGGAGGTCACGCTCCCCGATCTGCGGGACGTGATGGGGCAGGAAAACGTGAAGCGGGCGCTGGAGATCGCGGCAGCTGGCGGGCACAATTTACTTTTGATCGGTTCACCGGGCGCGGGCAAATCCATGCTAGCCAAGCGCCTGCCCTCCATTTTGCCGGACATGACCCGGCGGGAGGCGCTGGAGGTTTCCGGCATTTACTCGGTGGCTGGGCTGACGGACCCGGGCCATCCTCTGCTGACCCGGCGACCCTTCCGCAACCCCCATCACACGGCCTCCGCGTCCGCGCTGGCAGGGGGCGGTCCCGCGCTGCGGCCGGGCGAGATCTCACTGGCCCACAACGGCGTGCTGTTTCTCGATGAGCTGCCGGAATTCCACCGGGACGTGCTGGAGACGATGCGCCAGCCGCTGGAGGAGGGCTCCGTCACGGTGGCCCGTGCCGGCGGCACGCTGCATCTCCCCGCCCGATTCCAACTGGTCTGCGCCATGAACCCCTGCCGGTGCGGCTGGCGGGGACATCCGTCCGGAAAATGCACGTGCTCAAACCGGGATGTGGCAAAATATGTGGAAAAGATCTCCGGCCCTCTGCTGGATCGGATCGATCTCCATGTGACGGTCCCCTCTGTGGAATACGAGGCCATGCGCCGCCGGGAGACGCCGGAATCCTCCGCCGATGTGAAACGGCGGGTGGATGCGGCCCGCGCCATACAGCAGCGGCGCTTTGCGGGCAGCAGCGTGGTTTGCAACGCCCAGATGAGTCCCGCCATGATCGGCGTTTGCTGCAATTTGGACGAGGGCGGCGAGGCCATGATGCGCTCCGCGTTCGCCCGCATGGGGCTCACCGCCCGCTCCCACGACCGCATCTTGCGGGTGGCCCGGACCATTGCCGATCTGGACGGGGCCGATGCCATCGGCGTTTCCCATCTGGCGGAGGCCATTCAATACCGCAACACGGACATTTTGAAGGGATAAAGCAGACGCTTTGTGGATTGCGCCTTGCTTGCCGATTGTCCGGCAAATCGGGACACACTGCGCGCCTTGATGTAACGAACGTTCAATCGCGCACGGGGCGTGCCGGATGGATGGACTTATCATGATGCGCTCCCAAGAAATGCGCTTTTCTGTGTGACAGGTCGCGGCGCAAAGGGGATGCCGCGTTTTTGCCGTGGAAACGGCAACCGCCGGGAGACGCTTGAAAAAAAGATGCCCGCCGGAACGAAAACCGTTCCGGCGGGCATCTTATCGTCAGCGAATGAAATTCGTCATAGGCCGCTGTGCCGCAGCGGGAGGCGGCAGCGTCTCCTTTGTGGCAGCCAGCGCCTTGACCATCCACGCCATGTTCCGGCCCAGCCGGGCGGCGACCTCCATGCCCTCCAGATCCTCTTGGACCTCTCCGATCTCCGCGCCGTGGACCGCGCCCCAGTAGTCCGAGGTCACAAGCACCATTTCCATAGCGTCCATGGTGCCAAGAAGCTGCTGGTACGTCTCCATGCCGCCGCTGCGACGGAGGGTGCAAAGCGCTCCGCCCACCTTGTGGTGCAGGTGATTGACGCCGCAGCCAGCCGCCAGCATCAGCCGGTCCAGCACGCACTTCATGCCGCCCGCAATGCCCCCGTGATACACCGGGCACGCCAGCAGAATGCCGTCGGCTTCGATGCAGGCGGCGATGATGTCGTTGACCATGTCGTCCGTCTGGACGCAGCGCAGATCTCCGGCATTCAGGCAGTGGTAACAGGCCATGCAGGGGTGGACCTTAGCACCGGGCTGAAACACCTCAAACTCCACGCCGGCGGCCTCCACCTCCCGGCGCACCGTCTCCAGACATTGGGCGGTGTTGCCTCCCTTTCGGGGACTTCCGTTGATCGCTACAATTTTCATTTCTGCTTCCTCCCGTATCTATTGGTATTTTTTCCATTGTAGCAGTCTTGTACGCCGGAAAATAGGGCTTTTTCTTTTTCTAAAAATGGTATATAATATTTTGTCTATGATTACAAGTATTCGGAGGGAACCCATCATGAATCACAACGAGATCCTCCTGTTGAAGCTGGGCGAGGTGGTGCTCAAGGGCCTCAACCGCAAATCCTTTGAGGATAAGCTCCTTTCCAACATCCGCCGCCGGGTCCGGCACTGCGGCAATTTTCAGGTGGCGCTGCGGCAAAGCACCATTTACGTGGAGCCTCAGGGCGAGGACAATGATCTGGAGGGCGCTTACAGCGCCTGCCGTCAGGTGTTCGGCGTGGTAGCGGTGGTGCGCTCGGTGCCGTGCGCCAAAACCGTGGAGGCCATCACCGACACGGCTGCCACCTATCTTTCTCAGGAATTTGCCACCGCCGGGAGCTTTAAGGTGGAGAGCAAGCGGGCGGACAAGCTGTTTCCCATGACCTCCATCCAGCTCAGTCAGGCCGTGGGCGGCGAGCTTTCGGAGCGCTTTCCCGCCCTGACGGTGGATGTGCATCACCCCGATCTCACCGTCCATGTGGAGATTCGGGAAAAATTTGCCTATGTCCACGGCCCCGCCGTCCCCGGTGCGGGCGGACTGCCGGTAGGCATGGGCGGCACGGCGATCAGCCTGCTCTCCGGCGGCATCGACTCGCCCGTCTCGTCGTGGATGATGGCGCGGCGCGGGATGCAGTTGGAGATGGTCCACTTTGTCTCCCCGCCCTACACCTCCCAGCAGGCGCTGGACAAGGTTTTGGAGCTGGCCCGTCTGTTGACGGCCTACTGCGGCCGGATGATCGTCCACGTGATCCCCTTTACGGAAATTCAAGAGGAGATCCGCAAGCACTGCCCCGAGGAATATTTCACCCTCATCATGCGCCGGTTCATGATGCGTCTGGCTGAGGCCGTGGCCAAGCGCTCCGGCGCGGGCGCGCTCATCACCGGCGAATCTCTGGGGCAGGTGGCCAGCCAGACCATGCCCGCGCTGGCTGTCACGGAGGATGTGACGACGATTCCCGTGCTGCGCCCGCTGATCGGCATGGACAAGGTGGAGATCATCCGCCTTTCCCGGGAGATCGGCGCTTTTGAAACCTCCATTCTCCCCTATGAGGACTGCTGCACCGTGTTCACCCCCCGCCATCCCTGCACCCGGCCCAAGCTGGAGGATGTGCGCGCGGCGGAAGCGGCGCTGGACGTGGACGCACTGATGCAAAAAGCGCTTGCGGGCGAGACTTGGGTGAAGGTAAAGCCCTGATCGCCCCCTGTCAGAAAGAAGGCTTTTGATGTCCCATACTGCCGAAATTCTTGCCGTTGGCACAGAGTTGCTACTTGGCAACATTGCAAACACCAACGCGCAAACCCTCTCCCAAAGCCTTTCCGCCCTTGGCGTGAACGTCTTTTGGCACACCGTGGTGGGCGACAATCCCGCGCGGCTGCGCGAGACGCTGGACATTGCCCGGAACCGGGCGGATATCCTCCTCACCATCGGCGGGCTGGGGCCCACCTATGATGACCTGACCAAGCAGACCATTTGCGACGTTTTTGGGGAAAAGCTGGTGCTCCACCCCGACATTCTGGAGGGCATCCGCGCGTTTTACGAAAGCGCCCTCCATGTGCCCATGCCGGAAAACAACGTCCAACAGGCGCTGCTGCCAGAGGGGTGCACCGTGTTTGAAAACCCGGTGGGCACCGCGCCGGGCTGTGCGTTTTGCAAGGACGGCGTCCATGTTTTGATGCTGCCCGGTCCGCCCCATGAGCTGGAGACGATGCTGCGGCGGTGGGTGGAGCCCTATTTGCGCGGGCTTTCTCAGGAGGTCATCGTCTCTCACGATATCATGACCTTCGGCATGGGCGAATCCTCCGTGGACGAGCTGCTGCACGAGAAAATGAGCCGGATGGAAAATCCCACCCTTGCCACCTACGCCAAGCCCTGCGAAGTGCGCCTGCGGGCCACCGCCAAGGCCCCCAGCGTTCAGGCGGCAGAGGCCATGCTCGCCCCGGTGGTCACGGAGGTCAAGGCGGCGCTGGGAGACGTGGTCTACGGCGTGGATGTGCCCTCGCTGGAGGCAGCCTGTCTCGCGCTGCTCAAGGAGCGAAACCTCACCTTTGCCACGGCGGAAAGCTGCACCGGCGGCGCGGTGGCCCAGCGCATGACCGCGCTTCCCGGCGCTTCCGCCGTGTATCGCGGCGGCGTGGTGAGCTACTGGACCTCTGTGAAGGCAGACGTGCTGGGCGTGGACCGTGGTCTGCTGGAGCGCTGCGGCGCGGTGTCCGAGGAGACCGCCCGGGCCATGGCTGAGGGCGCCCGGCGCATTACCGGCGCGGACATCGCCGTGTCCGTCACCGGCGTGGCAGGTCCGGACCCGGACGAGCGGGGCGTGCCGGTGGGCATTGTGTACATCGGCTTTGCCTCGCCGGAGGGCACGTTCTGCCGAAAGCTGGACACCGGACGGCGCAGGCGGGACCGGATTCAGGGTCTTGCCGCCAACCACGCCTTTGACGTGATGCGCCGCTATTTGACAGGGCTGGAGCTCTGATTCCGCCGGAGCGGTGAACGCCCGATCCAACAGACGATAAAAAAAGAGGCCTGCCTTGGCAGACCTCTTTACAAAACTCTTTCAGACCGGCGGAGAGCGCCCTCCCATCTGATTCCTTTGAAAAGGCAGCGCCCAAGGCGCCACTTCAACTTCTCTCCCGGGTTTCTCCGGCGTTTTCCCATGAGAGCTTTCCCGCTCAGCGGCTTCACCCCAACGGCTTCACCCCAACGGCCTCAACCCAACAGCCTTACCCCAGCGCCACATCCAGCACCATCATGATGAGAAAGCCCGTCACAAAGCCGCAGGTTCCGGCGCGGCTGTGGGCCTGCGGCACCAGCTCCTCCACCACCACATAGAGCATGGCTCCCGCCGCAAAGCTCAAAAGCCACGGCATCAGCGGGCGGATTGCAGACGCCGCCAGCACCACCAAAATGCCGAAAACAGGCTCCACCACGCCGGAGAGCGTCCCGCCGAGAAACGCTCGTGGACGGCTGTACCCCTCCTGTCGCAAGGGCAGCGCAATGGCAGCGCCCTCCGGAAAGTTTTGAATGCCGATGCCCATGGCCAGCGCCGTGGCTCCCGCCAGACCGTCTCCCCCGGCAGCCAGCGCAAAAGCCAGTCCCACCGCCATTCCCTCCGGCACGTTATGGAGCGTGATTGCCGTGATGAGCAACGTGGTCTGCCGCCAGTCGTCATCCTCTGCCCGCTGTTTTTTGCGTATTCGCGGCAGCAGCGCGTCCAGCGTCGCGAGAAACAAAACGCCCAGCAGCATCCCGCCCGCTGCCGGAAGCCAGCCCGGTCCGCTGCCTTGAGAGGCCTGATCGATGGCGGGCAGCAGCAAACTCCACACCGAGGCCGCCGTCATCACGCCGGCGGCAAAGCCCAGCATGGCCTTTTGAAAGCGGGGTTTGGGCGCTCCGGACATAAAAAACACCACGGCGGCGCCCAGAGTTGTCATCAAGCATGTAAACCCGGTCCCCAGCGCCGCCCAAATAAGAGATTGCAGCATATGTCTCCGTCCTTTTCCAAATTCGAGCGGAGCTCCGCCCGTATGGTAATATAAGCCGGAGCACGGCATTGTGTGACGGGGTTGATTTTTGCTGCGGGATATGCTATTTTAAGCATACGGCAACAAATTGAACAGGTCTCATATAGGTTCGCTGAATTGGCGCGAACGTTTCTACGGAGCCGCCGAATGGCTCTGCTATGAGTGTCTGACCGGTGGGAAGTAATTCTTCTCCGGGCAGGCGCTCCTTTTCTTTGTGTCGAATTTTGCGAAAGAGGTGCTTTGCTTGACACTGACCATTTTGAAAGGGACCATCGTTTCCGCCTCCGCGCTGGGAAAGCTGGACGTGACGGAGGACGGCTACCTCATTGCGGAAAACGGTCGCATTGTGGGCGTTTTCCCCACTCTGCCCTCGCGCTATCTGGGCGCATCGGTGGAGGATTACGGAAAATCTCTCATTTTGCAGTCTTTTTCCGACCTTCATCTCCACGCGCCTCAGTACCCCATGCTGGGCATGGGCATGGATCTGCCGCTGTTGGACTGGCTGAATGTCTACGCATTCCCCACAGAGGCCCGGTTTGCAGACCCCAACTATGCCCGCGAGGTATACGGACGTCTGGCTCGTGAGCTGATTTCCCACGGCACCACCCGGGTTTGCATGTTCTCCTCTCTCCACCGCCCCGCCACGCTCATTTTGATGGAGGAGCTGGAAAAGGCCGGCGTCACCGGCTATGTGGGCAAGGTGAACATGGACCGCAACAACGTCCCCGGCTTACTGGAGGAAACCACCCGGGAATCCAAGGACGAAACGCTGATCTGGCTGGACCAGTGCCAGTCCTTCCAGTACATCAAGCCCATCCTCACGCCCCGCTTCACCCCCTCCTGCACCGACGAGCTCATGGTCTTTTTGGGCAGACTGGCCGCAGAGCGGAATTTGCCTGTTCAATCCCACCTCTCCGAAAACACCGCCGAAATGGACTGGGTCCGCTCTCTCCACCCGGATTGTAGCCAATATTGGGAGACGTACTCTAAATTCGGCCTTTGGAACGACCGCACCCTGATGGCCCACTGCGTCTGGTCCGACGCCCGGGAGCGCGAAGCCATGCGCGCCGCCGGCGTGACCGTGGTCCACTGTGCGGATTCCAACCAGAATCTCTGCTCCGGCGTGGCTCCGGTACGCAAGATGCTGCAAGAGGGGCTGCACGTGGCTCTTGGCAGCGACATTGCCGGCGGCGACCATCTGGACATGTTTGACGTGACAGCCTCCGCCGTGCGGGCCTCCAAGGCCCGCCGGATTTTGGACGGCTGGGACACGGATTTTCTCTCCGTGGCAGAGGCTTGGTATCTGGCCACCTCCGCCGGAGCGGCCTACTTTGGCGAAGCGCCCGGCTTTGCCCCGGGCAACTCCCTCCACGCCATGGTCCTCTCCGACGGCACACTGCCCAAGCCCCACACCCTCACGGGAGCGGAGCGGCTGGCGCGGTGCATCTACCGGCGGCAAAGCGGCGCGATCCGCGCCGTCTGGAGCGAGGGCCGCAAGGTCTTTTCCGCCCTATAAGCAAAAAAAGAGAGCCGAATCGGCTCTCTTTTTTTATAGCAAACTCGCAACGCCCATGGTCACGGCCGTGGTGATTCCTCCGGCGATCACCAGCCCCACAAAAATGGCAGGCAGAGCATGACGCATACGAATATCCAGCAGGGAGGCCACCAGCGCCCCCGTCCACGCCCCTGTGCCGGGCAGCGGAATGCCCACCAGAATGATGAGCCCCGGCAGGCGGTATTTCCGTACCAGACGGCCCTTGAGGTGGGCGCGGCGCTCCAGCCACGCGATCTTAGGCCCGAAAAAGGGCGTGTCCCGCAGCCAGTCGAACAGCCGCCGCACCAGCAGCATCACCACCGGCACGGGAATCAGATTCCCCACCACGGCCACAGCGCACGCCACCGCGGGCGGAAGTCCGGCGGCAACGCCCATGGGTATGGCAGCCCGCAGCTCCAGCACCGGCACCATGGACATGCCGAAAGTCATCAGCAGCTTTCCGAACAGTGTCTCTAAAAATGGCATTTCATCCCTCCAAATCATTTGAAAGGCCCCGGGTCTCCCCGGGGTCTTTGGAAGCGGTAGAATCAGTTTACTCCAAGTTCAGCCGCTTTTTCAAGGAAAATGTCGTGATTCCGTAAAAAACCGCACCGTAGACGACCATGCAGGCAATCATAAGACCCATGGTCAGGTGGACGGCGGTCATGCCGTTGACATGGAAATCCGGCAGGAGACGGAAGATATCCCAGAAGTCCCCCGCGATCAGCAGCGAGGAGCCAAGGATCTGCACCGCAAACTGAAAGACGAAGAAGAACACCACGGACAGGGCCTGCTTGTGGTTTGCAAAGCTATGACCCACAGCCAGCGCCGCGTAAAACTGAAGGCAAAACGCCACGCAGCCCAAAAAGCAAAAGACCAGAATTTCCACCGCAATGGCCGTGCCGTTGAGGGCGTAATAGGCCGTGAGCTGCTGGAACATGTATTTGAGCTCCGACAGGAAGTTTGCCACAACGCCCACATCGTAGGCCATGATGCAGCTTGCCAGGACCACTGCCGCCGCCGTACAGAAAAACCAGACGGACGAGACGAGGAGCTTGCTCCACACCTGCTGGTGGACAGAAGCGGGCAGGGTGAACATCACATAGCCCTCGTCGCCCAGCAGATTTTTGGAAAAGCGCTGCACCATCAGCACCAAACTCATGGCGCACACGCCGATAATGGCCACGGTGAACGCCACCACCAGCAGTCCGCCCAGCATATTAGCAAGCCGGCTCTCGCTCTCCATCAATCCCCGTGTGGAAAAATTCGCGCCGATGGCAGTCACCAGCAAAATCAGATACAGCGGGCCCATGACTCGGGCCGTGGCACGAAATTCGTGCTTCAATAATTTTCTCAGCATTTGAATACCTCCCGGAACAGCGCGTCCACACTCATGCCCTTTTCCTCTCGGATCTCATCCACGGAGGATTGCAGCACCAGCTTCCCCTGATTGAGGAAAATCACCTCGTCCAGCACCTTTTCCACATCCGCAATGAGGTGTGTGGAAATCACCACCGCCGCATCGGGGTTGTAATTGCCGATGATGGTCGAGAGGATGTAGTCCCGGGTGGCCGGGTCCACGCCGCCGATGGGCTCATCCAGCAAATAGAGCTTTGCCGCACGGCTCATAACCATGATGAGCTGCAC